>NZ_JAGUUD010000064.1:0-49799 GCF_020177535.1 Paraburkholderia sp. XV
GCCAGCCCATCGTGTGGAAGGAAGTACCGTTCATCCTGCTGTGGACGGGTAGCGCACTGGCTTTTTATACGTGGGTTGCGTCGTGGTTCCTAAAGTAATCCCATTTGAACAAGTCATTTGATACAGCGTCATCAACGCGTGAGGAACAATGAAAGGACTCATCTACGAGGGTGACCCCACTGACAGGGACGGTTATGTCATGACGGCAACCTCCACATTTTTCGAGAACGGAAAACGCGCTGCTTTGCTGGGCGATCTGGTGAACTGCCGGATAGAGGGGCATGGTGTGAACCCCATTATCGAAGCAGAACAGACGACGATCTGGGATGGCAAGCCACTCGTCGTGCATGGATGCAAGGCTGCTTGCGGATGTCGCGTGTTATCGACGCAGTCGTCAGCGATGGTCGGATAGGCGATGCCGTGGCCCATTCCCGTTCTGCGGCCTCGGCCAGAGCCAACGCCATTGCGCTGGCGGAATTGGCTCGCCACGTTTGTCCTCGTGATGACCGTTGGCGCCGCGCTTGTATTGCTGTTGTGGCCACATGATCAATCCACGCAATCTGGAAAATTCTGGATTCTCCTATTCGGTGCGCCTGCTGTTGTCTTCATGGGTATGTTTGGTGCGCGCCTGACGTACTACGAGCATGCAAAATTGGAGCAGGACGTCTGGGCCGAAAAGCGCGAGCTTCTCGACAACGAGTGGGCGCAATGGGGGCGCCGTTGCCTCTGTATCCAGGCGAGCTGTGTCTTCCCGTCTGCTGGCGGTCAAATCGATCAATGGGTGCAAAAGGACAGAGAACTTCCCGTCAATCTGGGGCGAAGTCTGACACTCGGATGGTCATTTGCTTATTCGGCCGAGCAATGGGTTACGCATTTGCTAGAGCTCGTGATCGAACGCCTAGGGGAACATATTGAGCGCATCAAAGATTTGCTGGTCGTCGAAATTCTTGTTGATCCCGGCACTTTCGCAGCGCTTCGGGACACGGCGTTCGACTCGGCGAAGACACTTGATGGAATTCTCGTCAAGAGAGCCATCAAATTGCCGCTGACGGTAAAGATGCTTTCCGAGTCAGGTCTGGAACGACTGTATCACTGTGTCGACCAGCATTTCACCGCACCCCTGCTTCTCATTGCAGGGCAGCGGGCAACCGATGCTAATTCGTATAGCGAAGGTGCTGTATCTCTGCTTATTGGTACCACGGACCATCGCGCTCCGACTGCGGAAAGTCACGTACGGGTATATCGGCCCATGCTGTCAAACGTCGAAGCGTTATACGCGGATCTCGGACAGGTGCGTCGAATCCAAGGCGGAGCGGATAACGACGCGGACATATGGGACACCGGTCTCGACAAGCATGCGCTAGGCACGATACGGAAAGCTTCGAGCGACGCCGGAGGCGGGCATGTTGCTAATGAAAGGGACACGCTGGAGAACAATCTCGACGAGGTAGCCGGGCTGGCCGGTCCATTGAGCGGCTGGGTTGCGCTTGGCCTTGCAATTCAGGCGGCAACCCGCAGACAGCGTTCGCAACTGGTAGTTTCGGCAAACGGCTCATCGGCAATCGCTATTGTCATGGCCAGAACAAATCACAGCAGCTAGATAAAGTGAAAACCAAAATACGCTATGGGTCGTCATTGCTCGTAATTGCCGCGTGCCTGGCAGTTGCCGGTCTCTTAGGCTTTACCGTAGAAAAGGGCGCGCTCTTCGCATGGTTCAGTTCGCACCGTTTGGCTTCGATCTTGATAGGCGGCATAGTGGTCGTGTTTGCGTATGCCGCGTATTCAAAGAGATCGGCGGAAGAGCGCGAAGTAGAGGCGCTGATTGAGAAAGAAGGGCTCCGACCAACCGTTATTGCCGACGGTGATTCAGGGACCAAGGTCGTCGGTGCAGATTTGGATCCTCTTCGCCAATGGCTGCGAGAGCGCAACGGCCTCCGTTGGCGCTACCGCCAACCCTGGCTCTTGCTAACCGGCAACGACACCGCCATCACCAACCTGGTCCCCGAACTCAAAAGCCAATGCTGGCACATCACCGGCGACGCCATCCTCCTCTGGCAAAAGCCTGTAGCCGAAGGCCGCCCCGACGACACCTGGCTGCGTGAGCTATACAAACTGCGCCGCCGCCGCCCGGTCGACGCGATCGTGGTAGTCGGCGATGCCGCGTCCAACGCTCCAACGCCAAGCCGTGGCACCAACGCCGCCGGCATCCAGCTCGCGCACATCGCTTCGCGGCTGCGCTGGTCTGCACCTGTGTACGTGCTCGACTATCCCGAACTCACGACCAAGGCAGTTGTAACGCCGCCCCTCATCGGCTGCGAGTTCGAGAACGCCTCCAGCGCACGCACGATCGAAACCGCGCTTCTCGCGCTGAACACGCGACTGGCCGATGTGAGCATCGCGCAGATGGCAAGCGACGACAGCAATCGCTACACAGGCCAATTGTCCCAATACCTCGATAAGCGCATCGCGCCACTGTCAACGTGGATTGCAGGGATCAGCTCCCGCCAACGCCGCGCAATCAACGTGCGCGGGGTGTTCTTCGCTTCCCGCAAGCAGTCGGATCAGACCGAAAGCACGAACGCGGCACCCGGCATCGGTGAGCACCTCTGGTCTCACCTCGCCACCGACGCCCTCCGCACAGGCGGCCACCGCATCGGCCTGCACCCCATCACCGTCTTCTCGACGATCGCCTTCAGCGCAGTCGCACTATGGACCACAGGCCTGCTCCTCTCTGCCGCCACCAACGCCCGCGACCTGGTCCTCACCAGCGAAGCCGTGCACAACCTGCACACTGCGCGAGACTCCGCCACGCGTCTGCGCAACCTGCTCGCACTCCAGCAACGCATCGCACTGTACGAAGACCGCATACAGCACCACGCTCCGCTCCCAACCCGCTTCGGCCTGAACCACGACGCACCAACACTCGCGGCCATCTGGAAGCCCTACTCGCGCACCGCCCGCGACACGCTTATCACACCCGTACAGCAGAACCTCGAAGCGCAACTGGTCGATCTGAACCAGATGCAGACCGCCCAGCTCGATAGCCAGACGAGCCAGCTTGCGCAGGACGGTCACAAGACCTTGAAGACCTACCTGATGATGTCGGAGCCTGCACACGCCGATCCATCGTTCATGACGCCATTGCTGCCGCACTACTGGAACATCGCCGCCGACCTGCCGCCTGGCGAGAAGCTCGACCTCTCGCAGCGTCTGCTCGGCTTCTACGCGGAGCACCTGAAACAGCACCCGGAATGGCGCATCGACGCCCGCGACGACCTCATCAACGGCTCGCGTCAGACATTGCTCGCCGTGATCGGCGTAAAGAATTCCGAAGACACGATCTATCAGGACATCGTCGCGTCCGTCGGCAGGAAGTATCCGGACCAGACGCTCGCCTCTCTGACAGCCGGCACCGACACACGTGGCCTGTTCCGCACCTCGGCCTCCGTCCCCGGCGTATTCACGCGCGAGGCGTGGGAAGGCACGATCGCCCAGGCCATCGACGACGCCGCAAAACACAACGGCACCGCCAGCGACTGGGTGCTCGCCGGCGCCAACACCACAAACAGCCCACAGCGAACGCAAACCGCATCGTCTCCCGAGGCGCTGAAAGCCGCCCTCACCGGCCATTACTTCGCCGACTACGCCGAACACTGGCAGGCCTTCATGAACACGATCCAGTGGGAGCGCGCTTCGTCGATGCCCGCCGCCATCGGTCAGTTGAAGGCCATGGCGGACGCGCGCCAGTCGCCACTGATCGCGTTGATGAAGTCGCTCGAGTATCAGGGCAGCGCGGGCGCCCAGAAGGCCTCACTATCCGACACGCTCGTCACGAAGGCGCAGAACATCTTCGGCGGCAACAAGGCCGATGAACCGCAGGCAGCACGCCCCGATCCCGCAGGGCCACTCGGGCCGTCGTTCGGTCCCGTGCTGCGCCTCGTTGCACAGGGCACGGGCGGCGATGCCCCCTCATCGAACAACAAGACGACAGCCGGCTACAGCGACCTGAGCCTGCAACGCTATCTGGAGCGCGTCACGACGTTACGGCTGCGGCTACAGCAGATCGGCGACAGCCCGGACGCCGACGCACAGGCGCGGCAGGTCGCGCAAACGCTTTTCCAGGGCAAAGGCTCGGAACTCGCCGACACGCAGTCCTACGCGCGCCTGATCGCCGCGAGCGTCGGCGCGCAATGGGCGGGCATGGGCGATGCCCTGTTCGTGCGCCCCGTCGCGCAGGCCTTGCAGACCGTGCTCCAGCCTGCCCAGGCGAGCCTGAACGAAGCCTGGCAGCAGAGCATCGTCTCGGCGTGGAACCGCTCGTTCGCGGGACGCTATCCCTTCGCCAGCACCGCCAACGACGCCTCGCTGCCCGAACTCGCGCGCTTCCTGCGACCGCAAGGCGGCCTGATCGCCGCGTTTCTCGCGGGTCAGCTTGCGGGCGTGCTGGAGTTGCAGGGCGACCAATGGATGCCCGTCACCACGGCAACGTCCTCGCTCGTCTTCGATCCGTCGTTCCTTACCGCTATCAACACGCTGCAACGCATTGCAGGGCACCTGCTCGCGCAGGGCGAGCCGCAGTATCGGGTCGAATTCAAACCCGTGCCGTCGCCGGGCATCACGGATACGCTGCTCACCGTCGATGGCCAGAAGCTGCACTACTTCAATCAGCAGGAAACCTGGCAACCGATGAACTGGCCATCGAACGATCCGCAGAGAACGGGCACGCGCCTCGAATGGCAGACGGAGAAGGCAGGCACGAACCGCAGTCTGGAGTTCGACGGGCGCTGGGCATTCGTGCGCATGCTCGAACACGCGCGCGTGGAACCCGTCGATAGCGCAACGTACATGCTCACCTGGCAGGCTTCGCCGTTCGTGCGTGAAATCAGGCCGGCCGCCGCGAAGTCCGCCAGCGACCCCGCCTACGACATCGATACGCTGATCGCACAGGAGCCCGGCAAGCCTGCGCCTGGCAGCGACACGCACGCACTGGGCTACATGATGCGCACCGACGTGGGCAAAGGTCCGCTCGAACTGCTTGCGCTCAAGGGTTTCGTGCTGCCCTCGCGCATCTTCGTGAGCCGCTCACCGGGCACGGCGAACATGGCAAGGGACAACAGTCCGCCGCCTTTGCCGAAGGCCGCGCTTGAAGCGGGCAAACGCGCGGCCACACCCCTGCCGCAGAGCTGAACTGAACTGAGCCAACGAACAGTCCAATAAAAAACAATGAAATTCTCCAACCTCCTCGACGCGCTATTCGGCACCCGCCCGCCATCCGACCTTGCGCGCTCGACACAATCGCGTTGGGACGACTGGCTCGCGCCCATCAGCGAAGACATGCCGACGGGCAGCGATCCCGCCTACGACGACGACTTTCTGGCGATCAAGGAAGAAGTCGCCAGGCTCGGCGGTATCGACGATACGAAGATCGTCGATACCGCCGAACGGTTGCTCAAACACGGCGCGAAAGACGTTCGCGTCGCGGCCTACTACATTTACGGTCGCATGCGTCGCGACGGCGCGGAAGGCGTGGCATCCGGCTTTGAACTGCTGTCGGCGCTGGTCGACCGGTTCGGCGAAGCGTTGCTGCCCGGGCGGGTCGCCACGCGCAAGAGCGCATTCGAATGGCTCGCGGGAACGACATTCGCCGACCGTCTCGATCGCGTGAACGGACTGAGCGGGGCGCTGCTCGAACGCACGCTTTCGGCGCTCGCGCTGATCGTCGAACGCACGTCGCAGTGGCCCGAAGCCGCACGCCCGGCCCTGGAGCCGCTGTTCCGCCGTTTCGAGAACCGCCTCGAAACGCCACAACCTTCAGATCTCGCGCCAGGCGTCCCGAGCGCATCGGCATCGAACGCGGCCGCCGGCAGCGGCCCTGCCGTCACGCTTGCAGGAAGCACAACGGTCGCTTCAACAAGCGATCTGCTCGACCGCGCCCGGCATATGGCGCAATTCCTTCGCGAGCAACCGCACGGTTATCTGGCCGCATACCGGTTGATGCGTTGCGTGCGTTGGGACACGCTCACGGAAGTGCCGCCTCACGAGGCGAGCGGCAAGACGCGGCTCGTCGCACCACGCGCGGAACTGCGCGCAAACCTGAAACGGCTGGTGCTTCAAAAGCAATGGCCTGAGCTTCTCGAACGGATCGAGAGTGCGTTTGCGGAAGGCGCGAACCATTTCTGGCTCGACCTCCAGTACTACGCGTTTACTGCGCAGGAACACGCGGGCGGCGAATACGCCCGCGTACGCGAACTCGTCGCAACTGACTGCGCACTGATGCTCGAGCGTCTGGCAGGACTGGAACGTCTGTCATTCACAGACGGTTCGCCGTTCGCCGACGACACCACGCTCGAGTGGATCGCCCGTCACGCGACGGTGCGCGACGTCGAGAAAGGCGACATGGTCGCGCCGATCAGTGTCGGATCGGCGGACAACGACTGGGCCGAAACGGAATCGCAGGCGTACGACCTCGCGACGAATCAGGGCATCGAAGCGGCGTTTTCATGGCTGCAACGTCTGCCCACGCACGGCGGCGAGCATGGCGAACGCGAACACTTCCTTCGACAGTTCGTGATGGCGCGTGTCGCGGAACGGGCGCAGCGCCCCGACACCGCGCTGCATCTGCTCGCCTCGCTCGACGAGTTCACGCGGCGCTTTCAGCTTGCCGCATGGGAGCCGTCACTCGCTTTCGAGGTCAAGCTTCAGTTGCTGAATCTGCTGAAAATCCGCGTCAACCGAAAGGACGCCGACAAGACCACGCTCGCCGCGCGAATCGACTCGCTGGCGGCCGAACTGACGGCAATCGATCCGGCGCGCGCCGTCGTGCTGGCCTGATCGCGCGACAGCCTCAACCGCTGACTAACCGGACACGGACACACACCTGCAATGAGTTCTCCCACCAAGGACAGCGACATCCTCCGCTATTACGAAGCGGAAATGCGCTACCTGCGCGACGCCGGCAAGGAATTCTCCGGCGCATTTCCTGACCGCGCGCGCATGCTCAATATCGATCGCATCGGCGATCGCGATCCTCACGTCGAGCGCCTGTTCGAAGGCTTCGCTTTTCTGATGGCGCGTCTACGTCACAAGCTCGACGACGAGTTGCCCGAATTGACAGAAGGTCTGGTCAGCATGCTGTGGCCGCACTATCTGCGCATGATTCCATCGCTGTCCATCCTGGAGATGATTCCGACGCCGGGTGCGCTGCAAAAGCACGAGACGCTGCCCGCCGGACTCGAAGCGCTGTCCGAGCCAATGGGCGACGACGGCGAGGCATGCATCTATCGGACCACACAACCAGTCGATCTCTACCCGCTGCATCTGACGGAAGCGAACACCTATGCCCGCGAAGACGGCCGCTCCGTGATCCGTCTTCGGCTGGAACTCCAGCCGCAGGCCCGGCGCGAACAGCTCCAGGTGCCGCGTCTGCGTCTCTATCTCAACGCCGACCGCCCGGTCGCGCTCACGCTGTATTCCGCGTTGACAGCCGTACCCCTCGCCGCGCAGGTCCGCGTGCCGGGCTTTCCGCAAGAGCGTCCGGGCGCGCCGCAACCCATGCCCGGACTGCGCATCGAGCCCGCGGGCTTCGCCGCCGAAGAGCGTCTCTGGCCGAAAGCCGACAACGCGTTCGGGGGCTATCAGTTGCTGCTCGAGTACTTCACTTTCCCCGAAAAGTTCATGTTCGTCGACCTCGTCGGTCTCGACATTCAGGCGGTGCCCGCTTCCGCGAGCCACTTCGATGTCGAGATCGTGCTGGCTCAGCCGTACCCCGACGACATGCGTTTCAACGCGGACAACGTGCGCCTCTACTGCACGCCGATCATCAACCTGTTTGCGCTCGAAGCCGCACCCATCACCGTCACGCAGTTCGAGACCGAGTACCGCGTGAACGCGCGCGAACAATATGGCGCGAGCGTCGAAGTCTATTGCGTCGATTCCGTCCAGGGTTTCGAAGCAGGCACAGGCCAGCGCTTCGAATACGTGCCTTTCGCAGCGTTTCGTCATCGCGGCGGCATGCTGCGCCATGAAATGCCAGAGCGCTACTTCCATACCCGCGTACGGCGTGGACCGGCCGGCCGGTTCGACACGTGGCTGGTGCTCGGCGGACACGTATGGGAACGGGCTGACGCGCTGCCGAAGGAAACGCTGTCGCTGTCAGTGGCGGGCACCAACGGCATGCTGCCGCGCAAGGCGCTGCGCGAAGCGGGCATCAACCGGATGCGCGGCGGCTTCACGAACATCGGCGCCGTGCGCAATCTGTGCGCACCGACCCTGCCCGTCTATCCGCCAACGGGCGACCGCTTCCAGTGGCGCGTGCTGTCGCATCTCGCGCCGAACTACCTGTCGCTGCTGAACGCTGAAATCCTGCGCGGCAGTCTCGCGCTCTACGACTGGACGGACGGCGAGTTGAACCGTCGGCGCATCGATGCCATCACCGATGTTCAGCATCGGCTCTTGCAGAAACTGGTGCGTGGCGGCTTGCAACGCGGCGTCGAGATAATCGTCACGATCGACAGCGGCCGTTTCGCGGGCAACGGCGATCTCGAACTGTTCGGCGGCATGTTGAACCGGTTCCTCGGGCTGTACGCTTCGCTCAACCTCTACACCAAGCTCGTCATCGTCTCGCAGCCAACCGGACGGCGCATCGAATGGCCCGACACCAAGGGGGAAGGAGCACCGTTTTGAACGACCCGCATTTCGCGCTTTTGCGATCCACCCGTCACGACACCATCGACTCCGTCGACGCCGAACGCACGTTGCTGCCCGCGCTGCTCGATCACGCGACGCAGATGAACTTCTTCCGCTTCTGCCAGCTCATCGAACTGGCCGCGCCGGATCGCCCGCCCATCGGCACGACGGATTCGCCAGCGGACGAACCCGTCCGCTTTCGTTCGCACGCGCGCCTGGGGTTTCCGCGTCGCGAGATCGATGCGATCGAAAGCGATCCCGACGACCCGCTGAAACCGCCTTCCGTCGTGACGACCTTTCTGGGTCTTTATGGTGTCGATGCGCGCATGCCATCGTACTTCGCCGACGAGGTCGCGCAAAACCGCGAAGGCGCAGAACCGCTCGCCGCGTTTCTCGATCTCTTCCATCACCGCGTCGTCACGCAGTACTACCGCGTATGGCGCAAGTATCGCTATCCGGCCGGCTTCAGAAAGGACGGCACCGACGAGGTCTCGCGCTACCTGCTCAGCTATGCGGGACTCGGCATCGGCACGCCTGACATGGCGCGCGCGGTCGGCACACGCAAGCTGCTGTCGATGCTCGGTCTCGCCGGTCAGAAGACGCGCACGGCTGAAGGGCTTGCGGGCGTGCTTCGGCACGCGGTGCCCGATACGGATGTCGACGTCGAAGAGTTTCATTCTGTCTGGGTCAACGCGACCGGCGATCCGCGGGCGGCGCTAGGCGAGTCCTGTCTGCTCGGCCGCGGCTTCTACGACAGAAGCAACAGTGTGCGGATCGTGCTCACGCCGAACACGCGCGAATCCGTGCTTGCGCTGCTGCCTGGTCACACCGCGCATCGCGAGGTGATGACGCTGCTGCGCTTCTACCTTGGCTACGAAGCGCAAGCGAACCTCGAAATGCACGTCGCTGCCGACCTGATGCCGCCACAGAAGCTCAGCGCGGATGAAGTGCGGCTCGGCTTCACGACGCGCCTGGCTGGCGCGGGGCTGTCGACCCGCGACGGCGGGCGCACCCGCGTGCAACTCGGCGTATGGACGGGCAGCAGCGGCGATTGCCCGCCAATGCATTGATCGACAGAACACCTCAAACGAATCCGAAACCATGAACTGGAAAACGAACGCGCCCGGCGTGGGCGCATTGATGTTGACTGCGTTGACCCTGGCAGGATGCGGACTCACTCAGGCCGTGTCCGACAACACGGTAGATGCGGCGAAATGGGTCTTCACGACTCAGGTCAAGACAATGAGTGTCGATCTCGTCAGCCGCGCTTCGCTGAACGAGAATGCCGTTGGGCAATCGCTGTCGACGGTCGTGCGGCTGTATCAGTTGAAGGATGCGCAGAGCTTCCAGCAACTCGAGTACGCGCAACTGCAAACCGACGATCTGGACGCGCTGAAGGCCGATCTGCTCGCAACCCGTGATGTCGTGCTACGCCCCAACGCCAGCGCCAGCATCAACGAGCCGATGAAAGAAGACACACAGTATGTCGGTGTCGTCGCGTTCTTTCGCAATCCCGACCGCGACTCGACGTGGAAGCTGGTGGTCCCGAAGAAGCAATGGAAGAAGACCGATCCCGTGAAGATCGTCGTGCGCGGCAATGTGATGGAGCTCGCCGAGGCGAAGCCGGAGCCGGTGAAGCACGACGCGCCACAGCAGAGTGCGCCCAATGCCGTCAGCGCTCCCGCTGCGGCAACGCAGAAAGCGAAGGCCGCTGCGGCGATCACGACGGGGTCCATCACGGGGGTTCAGCCAGTCGAAGATTGACCGCCCTTTGGCCGTCGACGCACGCGCGCACCGACGGCCGATCTGCCCGCAACGCGGCATTGCCTGTCGGCAAGACCGCTTCCCACGCTGCCGTCGAGCAGCACCTCTCTCGTCTCACTGCCGCTCACGCGGCGGTGCGCCATCCCCAAGCCTGATCTGAACGAACGCCCGTCGACGATCGACTGGCGCTGCGAAAGTACTCATTCCCTCTCCCTCGTACAAACCCCCATCTGAGCGAAAAAATATTTTCACAAGATAATTTTCATGTAAATTCACTTTCATTCCAGTCAGCCCGACAGATTCGCTCCGACACTCATGGCCCGCCAACGTCCGAACCCGCCCGCCGCCGCCGAGCCCGCCATCGCCGCCCGCATCACGGCTGCGATGCCGATCCTCACGCCTGTCCACCGGCGCATGGGCGAGTTCGTGCTGGCCAACCAGTTCCGCGCCGCGACCATGCGTATCGACGAACTGGCCACCGCCGTCGGCGCGTCCATCGCGACGGCGAACCGCTTTGCGCGCGCGCTCGGCTTCGACGGCTATCCGGCCTTTCGCGAGGCGCTGGTGCGCGGCTTCGAAGCGACGCTCGCCCCTGTCGAGCGTCTGCGTTCCGCGCAGGAATCGCAGACGAACGGCGACGAGCTGTTCAGCGCGTCGCTCGAACAGGCCGCAACCAATCTCGGCACGACGCGCAGCACGATCGACGGCGCGGCCGCCGAAGCCGCCGTCGACGCGATCATCGCCGCACGGCGCGTGTTCATTCTCGGCTGCGGCGCGAGCGCATTTCTCGCGAGCCTGATGGAGCACAATCTGCTGCCGTATCACGACAACGTGCAGTCGCTCGCCCTGATCGGCGGACCGACACACGCGGCGCGCCGCCTGTTCAATGCGGGCAGGGGCGATCTGGTGATCGCCATCGCGTTTCCGCGCTATGTCGACGACACCATCGAGCTCGCGCGCCGCGCCGCCAGCCTCGGCGCAGACGTGCTCGCGCTGACTGACGGCCCGACCTCGCCGCTCGCCGCGCTCGCCACACGTTCGCTCTTCATCCGCGCCGAGCGGCGTCTCGCCGCGACATCGGAAGCGACCGTGCTCGCGGTGATCGAAGCGCTGTGCGACGCCGTCGCGTTCCGCGCCAAGCGCTCCGCGCAGGCCGCCGCCAACATGACCGAGTTCGTGTTGCCCTGGCTCACGGACACCTCGGCGCTGCAACCTCATTCGAAGACCGCCACGCGGCCCACCTCTTCCCAGGCAAAGAAGAACAAATGAACACCAATGCGGTAATCGCGATTCACGGCGGCGCAGGCACCATCGTGCGCGCGTCGATGGCCTCCGATGCGGAAGCCCGTTATCACGCTGAACTGCGCGCCGTGCTCGTCGCCGCGCAACGCGTGCTCGCCGACGGCGGCAGCGCGCTCGATGCCGTCACGCAAGCCGTGCGGCTGCTCGAAGACTGTCCGCTGTTCAACGCGGGGCACGGTTCGGTTTTCACGTCGGCGGGCACGCATGAACTCGATGCGTCGATCATGGACGGCCGCACGCTGGAAGCTGGCGCCGTGTCGTGTGTGAAGCGGGTACGCAACCCCATCGTCGCCGCGCGGCACGTGCTCGAATACAGCGAGCACGTGATGTTCACGGCTGAAGGCGCCGAAGCATTCGCACAGGCGCAAGGTCTGGAGTTCGTCGATCCATCGTACTTCCATACGGATGCACGCTATCGCCAGTGGGAGCTGGCGCGCGAGCAGCAGCGCGCGATGCTCGACCATGACGGCGCAGCGCTTGCCGCGCAACAGGCATCGTCCGCGAACAACGAAGCGCTGCCTCACGAGCCTATCGATCCGAACAAAAAGTTCGGCACGGTCGGCGCGGTCGCCGTCGATCTGTACGGTCACGTCGCGGCCGCAACCTCGACGGGCGGCATCACGAACAAGCAGTTGGGGCGTGTGGGCGATGCGCCGCTGATCGGCGCGGGCTGCTATGCCGACGACGCAACTTGCGCCGTCTCGACCACCGGCTCCGGCGAGATGTTCATGCGCATGGTCGCCGCCTACGACGTCGCCGCGCAAATGGCCTATCGCGGCGTCCCGCTCGAAGAAGCGGCGAACGACGTCGTGATGAACCGCTTGCCGCGCATCGACGGACGCGGCGGCCTGATCGCCGTCGACGCGTACGGCAACGTCGTGCTGCCCTTCAACACCGAGGGCATGTATCGCGGCTATGCGCGCGTCGGCGAGGCGCCCGTCACGGCGATCTATCGCTAGTGCGCCGCCGCGTTTAAACCATCCCCTGTTTCAGATGCCGGGAGACATCATCGTGCCGAACACGCCGCACACGCCAACCCATCGACGCCCGCTAGACAGCCTGCCGCCGCAACGCGTCGTCGATATCGACCGCCTCACGGTCGCGTTCCGTCGCGGCGAGACCACGTTCAACGCGGTGCGCGATCTGTCGCTTTCCGTCGATCGCGGCGAGACGCTCGCTATCGTCGGCGAATCGGGCTCGGGCAAATCGGTGACCTCGCTTGCATTGATGCGCCTCGTCGAACATGGCGGCGGAAGCATCGCGAACGGCAGCATCGCGTTTCGTCGGCGCAACGGCAGCGTGCTCGATCTCGCGCAGGCATCGCAATCGACCATGCGTTCCATTCGCGGCGCGGACATCGCGATGATCTTCCAGGAACCGATGACATCGCTCAATCCCGTCTTCACGGTCGGCGATCAGATCGGTGAAGCGATCGCGCTGCATCAGAACATGAGCCGCAGCCAGGCGCACGCCGAAACGCTGCGTCTGCTCGATCTCGTGCGCATTCCCGAAGCGCGCCGCGTGGCCGCGCGCTATCCGCACCAGTTGTCCGGCGGCATGCGACAACGGGTCATGATCGCCATGGCGCTATCCTGCAAGCCGTCTCTGCTGATCGCCGACGAGCCGACCACCGCGCTCGACGTGACGATCCAGGCGCAAATCCTGCAACTGATACGCGGCCTGCAGGACGAGATGAACATGGGCGTGATCTTCATCACGCACGACATGGGCGTGGTCGCAGAAGTGGCGGATCGCGTGCTGGTGATGTATCGCGGCGACAAGGTCGAAGAAGGCGAGTCGGCGCAACTGTTTGCGGCGCCTGCGCATCCTTATACGAGAGCGCTGCTTGCCGCCGTGCCGAAGCTCGGCTCGATGCAGGGCACGGACGCACCCGCGAAGTTTTCGTTGCTCAGGCTCGACGGCGAGCATGTGCAGCAGCCGCCTCCCAAAGACCACACGGCATCGACCACGTCGAAGCAGGCACAGCCGATTCTCCGCGTACGCGATCTCGTCACGCGTTTCCCCGTGCGCAGCGGTCTGTTCGGCAAGCTCACGGGCCGCGTGCATGCCGTCGAACGCGTCAGCTTCGATCTGCATGCGGGCGAAACGCTCGCGCTGGTGGGCGAATCCGGTTGTGGCAAATCGACGACGGGGCGCTCGCTGTTGAGGCTTGTCGAAAGCCAGAGCGGCAGCATCGAGTTCGACGGCAAGGACATCAGCTCGCTCACAGGTCCTTCGCTGCAGGCCTTGCGCCGCGATATCCAGTTCATTTTCCAGGACCCGTTTGCGTCGCTCAACCCGCGTCTGACAGTCGGCTTCTCGATCATGGAGCCGCTGCTCGTGCACAACGTCGCGAGCGGTAAGGAAGCACAGGCGCGCGTTGCGTGGCTGCTCGACAAGGTCGGCCTGCCCGCTGACGCTGCGCGACGCTATCCGCATGAATTCTCGGGCGGCCAGCGTCAGCGCATCGCGATTGCGCGCGCACTCGCGCTCAATCCGAAGGTCGTGATCGCGGACGAATCGGTGTCGGCGCTCGACGTCTCCGTACAGGCGCAGATCGTCAATCTGATGCTCGATCTGCAACGCGAGCTTGGCGTGGCGTATCTGTTCATCTCGCACGATATGGCCGTCGTCGAACGTATCAGTCATCGCGTCGCGGTGATGTATCTCGGCCAGATCGTCGAGATCGGACCGCGTCGCGCGGTGTTCGAATCACCGCAGCATCCGTACACGAAGAAGCTGATGGGCGCCGTGCCCGTCGCCGATCCCGCGCGCCGCCACGCGAAGCGCATGCTCGCCGCCGACGAGTTGCCCAGCCCGATTCGCGCGCTCGACAACGAGCCCGTCGTCGCGCCGCTCGTCGCCGTGGGCCCGGGTCATTTCGTGGCCGCGCACCGGATTGGCGGCGCTTACTAGACGTGCGGCACATCACGCCTTACCGGCAACAACCCAGTAGCCGCGCAGACCAGCGGCATAACAACAGGCAGTTCCCTCGCTCAGTGGAGTTCTGAAACGATGACTACGCTTCTCTTCTCTCAACCGTCTCGCCTGCGTTCGCTCGTAACGAGCGGCGCGCTGGTCTTTGCGATGCTCGCGTCGGGCGCCGCGCACGCGGCAACGACGGCCGTGATGGCCGTCGATTCGACCTTCACGACGCTCGACCCGTACGACGCCAACGACACCCTCTCGCAAGCCGTATCAAAGTCGTTCTATCAAGGTCTGTTCGGCTTCGACAAGGACATGAAGCTGGTCAACGTGCTGGCGACGAGCTACGAGGCAAGCCCCGACGCACGCGTCTACACGTTCAAGCTGCGCCAGGGCGTGAAGTTCCAGGACGGCACCGACTTCAACGCAGCCGCGGTCAAGGCCACGTTCGACCGCGTGACGGACCCGGCGAACAAGCTCAAGCGCTACAACATGTTCAGCCGCATCGAGAAGACGGAAGTGGTCGATCCGTACACGGTGAAGGTCACGCTGAAGGCGCCGTTCTCGGCGTTCGTCAACGTGCTCGCGCATCCGTCGGCTGTGATGATCTCGCCCGCCGCGATGAAAAAGTATGGCAAGGATCTCGCGTTTCACCCGGTCGGCACAGGGCCGTTCGAACTCGTGAAGTGGGACCCGGCGGGCGATCTCACCGTGAAGAAGTTCGACGGTTACTGGAAGAAGGGTTATCCGAAGATCGACGAGATCGACTGGAAGCCCGTGGTCGACAACAACACGCGCGCCGCGCTCGTACGCACGGGCGAAGCGGACTTCGCGTTCCGCATTCCGTTCGAGCAGGCCGCCGCGCTGCAATCGGAACCGAAAGTCGACATCATCTCCACGCCGTCGATCATCAACCGCTACGTCAGCCTGAACACCACGAAGAAGCCGTTCGACAACCCGAAGGTCCGCGAAGCGCTGAACTACGCGATCAACAAGGAAGCACTAGCGAAAGTCGCGTTCTCGGGTTACGCCGTGCCCGCCGATGGCGTGCTTCCCGAAGGCGTCGACTACGCGACGAAGCTCGGCCCCTGGCCGTACGACCCCGCGAAAGCACGCGCGCTGCTGAAAGAGGCAGGCTATCCGAACGGCTTCGAAACGACGCTCTGGTCGGCATACAACAACTCGACCTCGCAGAAAGCGATCCAGTTCGTGCAGCAGCAACTGGCGCAAGTGGGCGTGAAGGCAAGTGTCGAAGCACTCGAAGCAGGCCAGCGCGTCGCGAAGGTCGAAAGCGCGCAAGACCCGGCGACAGCACCCGTGCGCATGTACTACATCGGCTGGTCGTCGTCGACGGGCGAAGCGGACTGGGGCATCACGCCGCTGCTCGCGTCGTCGTCGATCCCGCCGAAGCTCGTGAACACTGCGTACTACAAGAACGATACCGTGGACAGCGATCTCACCAAGGCGCTCGAAACCACGGACCGCGCGCAGAAGGCCGCGCTCTACGGGGACGCGCAAAAGCGCATCTGGGCCGACGCGCCGTGGCTCTTCCTCGTCAAGGAGAAGGTCGTGTACGCGCGCAGCAAGCGGCTTGCGGGCGCGTACGTCGCGCCGGACGGCTCGTTCAACTTCGATGAAATCGCGCTGAAGTAACGCGCTGATGACGCTGGTCTCGAAGCGTGCATGTCGAGACCAGCGCGTTCGCTTCATGCAGCACATGCTTTTCGATGGCGGATCGCTCTCATGCTGAATTTTCTCGTCAAACGTCTGCTGGGCCTGCTGCCGACGCTCGTGATCGTCGCTGGCCTCGTGTTCCTGTTCGTGCACATGCTGCCGGGCGACCCGGCGCGGCTCGCAGCCGGCCCAGAAGCCGACGATGCAACCGTCGCGCTCGTGCGCGCCGATCTCGGTCTCGACAAGCCGATGCCAACGCAGTTCGTGAACTTCTTCATGCGCACGGCGCACGGCGACTTCGGTATCTCGACGCGCAGCAAGCGCCCTGTCTCCGCCGAGATCGGCGAGCGCTTCATGCCGACGCTGATGCTCACGCTCGTCAGCATGGTATGGGCGGTGATCTTCGGCATGACGATCGGCATCGTGTCGGCCGTGTGGCGCAACAAATGGCCCGACCGGCTCGGCATGACGATCGCCGTGTCCGGCATCTCGTTTCCCGCGTTCGCGCTCGGCATGCTGCTGATGGAAGTGTTCTCGGTCAAGCTCGGCTGGCTGCCGATTGTCGGCGACGGCTCGTGGCGCAGCTACGTGCTGCCGTCCATCACGCTCGGCGCCGCCGTCGCGGCCGTGATGGCGCGCTTCACGCGGGCGTCGTTCGTCGAGGTGCTGAACGAGGACTTCGTGCGCACCGCGCGCGCGAAAGGCGTCGCCGAACAATGGGTCGTCATCAAGCACTGCCTGCGCAACGCGATGATTCCCGTCGTCACGATGATGGGCTTGCAGTTCGGCTTTCTGCTCGGCGGCTCGATCGTCGTCGAAGTGGTGTTCAACTGGCCCGGCATGGGACGCCTGCTGGTGGACGCCGTCGCGATGCGCGATTACCCCGTGATTCAGGCTGAAGTGCTGCTGTTCTCGCTGGAATTCATCGTCATCAATCTGGTCGTCGACGTGCTGTACGCCGTCATCAATCCGACCATCCGTTTCAAGTGAGGTCCGCATGAGCACGACCGCCGACAACGCCCGCGCCGCCGCTTCCACCCGCGACGAAAGCGCGATCCGCACGCCATGGAGCGAGTTCTGGCGCAAGTTCCGCAAGCAGCACGTCGCTCTCGCGGCGGGTGTGTTCGTGTTGCTGCTGATCGTCGTAGCGATTGCGGGCCCGCATATCGTTCCGTTCGACCCTGAAAACTATTTCGACTACGACGCGCTGAATGCGGGGCCATCGGCTGCGCACTGGTTCGGTGTCGATTCGTTGGGGCGCGATATCTTCAGCCGCATCGTCGCGGGTACGCGTATTTCGCTTGCGGCGGGCTTCGTGTCGGTGGCGATCGGCGCGATCGTCGGCACGTTGTTCGGCTTGCTCGCGGGCTACTACGAAGGCTGGTGGGACCGCATCACGATGCGGGTCGCCGACGTGCTGTTCGCGTTCCCCGGCATTCTGCTCGCCATCGGCATCGTCGCGATTCTCGGCAACGGCATGATCAATGTCATCGCCGCCGTCGCCGTGTTCAGCATCCCGGCGTTCGCACGGCTCGTGCGCGGCAATACGCTGATGCTCAAGCAGCTGACGTATATCGAAGCGGCGCGCAGCATTGGCGCGTCGGATTGGACCATCATCATGCGGCACATTCTGCCGGGCACGATTTCGTCGGTCGTCGTGTATCTGACGATGCGCATCGGCACGTCGATCATCACGGCGGCGAGCCTGTCGTTCCTCGGCCTGGGTGCGCAGCCGCCGACGCCCGAGTGGGGCGCGATGCTCAACGAAGCCCGCGCCGATATGGTGACGGCGCCGCATATCGCGCTCTTTCCGAGTCTCGCGATCTTCCTGACCGTGCTCGCGTTCAACCTGCTCGGCGATGGCTTGCGCGATGCGCTCGATCCGAAGCTGGACCGGCCATGAACATGTTTTCGATGCCGCATATCGGCACGTCGCCGACGGGTGCGTTGGGCACGATTGCGGATGTGCCCGGCGTGACAGTCGGGCATTGCACGCTCGCCGATGGTCCGATACAGACGGGTGTGACCGTCGTGCGCGCGCATCGCGACGATCCGTATCGTCACAAGGTACCTGCGGCCGCGAGCGTGATCAACGGCTTCGGCAAGAGCATCGGGCTCGTGCAGGTCGAAGAGCTCGGCGTGCTCGAAACGCCGATCGCATTCACCAATACGTTCGGCGTCGCGGCTGTCGCGCAGGCGCAAATTCGCGCTGCTCTCGCGAGCAATCCGCAGATTGGGCGCGAGTGGCCGACCGTCAATCCGCTCGTGTTCGAATGCAACGACGGTTACCTCAACGATATTCAGGCGTTGGCGATCGAAGAGTCGCATTACATGCAAGCGCTCGACGCTGCGGCGGTCGAGTTCGAACGCGGCTCGGTCGGCGCGGGGCGCGGCATGTCGTGCTTCGATCTGAAAGGCGGTATCGGTTCGGCTTCGCGCGTGGCAAATGTGGCGGGCAGGCATTTCACTGTCGGTGCGCTGGTGCTCGCGAACTTCGGGCGGCTGCCGATGCTGACTATCGACGGCACGCCGCTTGGGCGCGAACTGCATCGACGTAAGCAGTCGACAACGCCAGCAAAGCCCGAGCAAGGCTCGATCATCATGATCGTCGCCACCGATGCGCCGCTCGATTCGCGCCAGCTCAAACGCCTTTCGATGCGCACCGCCGCAGGTCTCGCGCGCACCGGTTCGGTTTATGGACACGGCAGCGGCGATATCGCGCTTGCGTTCTCGACGGCCTGGACTGTCCCGCATGAGAGCGATTTCATCGCAACACCGCCGCTGCTCGGCGACGCTCGCCTCGACCCGCTGTTTCATGCGTGTGCGGATAGCGTCGAGCAGGCAATCGTCGATGCGTTATGGTCAGCCACTTCCGTCACGGGACGCGACGCGCACACACGCATTTCGCTGCGTGAAGCGGCGCCCGATCTCCAGCAACTGTTGAAACGGCACACAGCATGAAGGTACTGATCTCGGTCGATATAGAAGGCGTGGCAGGCGTTGTGCATTCCGAGCAGACGCGCGCGGGCAATGGCGAATACGAACGCGCGCGCCGCTGGATGACGCTCGAGGCGAACGCCGCGGTCGAAGGCGCATTCGCGGGCGGCGCGACGCAGGTCTGGGTCAACGACTCGCACGGCGGCTTTCGCAATCTGTTGCCCGACATGCTCGACGCGCGCGCCAACGTGATACTCGGCAAGCCGCGCACGCTCGGCATGATGGCGGGCCTCGAATATGCTCCGCAACTCGTGTTCATGATCGGCTATCACGCGATGGCGCAAAGCCGCGGCATTCTCGCGCATACGATCAACAGCTTTGCTTTCACCCACGTGACGATGAATGGGCGCGAGATGGGCGAAGCCGGGATTTATGGCGCGCTGGCTCGCGAGTATGGCGCGAGTGTCGTGCTGCTTTCGGGTGACGATGTGTTTGCGGAAGAAACGCAACCCTTATTTCCCGATGCGACGTTCTTGGTCACCAAGAACGCGACGGGTTTTGGAAGCGGGGCGACGCAGACGCCGGAGCGTGCATGCGCTGCAATCAGAGAATCAGCGCGGGATGTTGTTGCGAAATTCGAAGGGCTGCCCGCTGCGCAACGTCGCAAGCCTCAACCCGTCGATATCGAACTGCGCGTGCAAACCAGCGCGCTCGCCGATCTGTTTGCGCAACTGCCGTCGCTGGAACGCTTGGACGGCGTGACGTTGCGCTTTTCGACGCCTTCTGTCGAGCATGCGGTGCGCACGCTGAATTGCCTGTCGGCGATGTCGTTCATGCTGCGCTGACCTTTCGATACAAATCAGCGCAACCTCAAGCAAGCGGCAAGCTCAAACCCGCCGCTTGCTGCGCCGGAACTGATCGAACAGCACCGCCAGCAGCAGAATGCCGCCGCGAATCAGGTACTGATAAAACGTCGGCACATTCAACAGGCTCATCGCGTCCTGCACCGAGCCCATGATCAGCACGCCGACCAGCACGCCTGAAATCGTCGCGACACCGCCCGTCAGCGAGACACCGCCCAGCACGCAAGCCGAAATCACCCCGAGTTCCAGACCCACCGACGTCTTCGGATCGCCCAGGCTCATGCGCGACGCAAGCATCACGCCTGCAAAGCCCGTCACCAGCCCTTGCAGCACGAACACCGTGATCTTGATACGCGTAACGGGCAGACCCGCCAGCAACGCGGCCTCGCTATTGCCGCCGACAGCCAGCACGTTCTTGCCAAATACCGTCTTGCGCAGCAGGAATCCGAACAGCACGAAGCCGACGATGTTGCTCCAGATCGGAAACGAAATGCCGAGGAACGAGCCGCCGCCGAGATCGAAAAAGCTCTCTTCCGAAATCATCACCGCATCGCCGTTCGATGTGATGAACGCGAGACCGCGCACCACTTCCATCATCGCGAGCGTGACGATCAGCGAATTGATCTTGTAGCGCGCAATCAGCACGCCGTTCACCATCCCGACCGCGCCGCCCGCCAGCACGCCCGCCGCGACGCCGAGCATCACGCTATGCGTCGCCGTGATCAGCGTCGACGCGACCACACCTGAAAACGCGACGATCGATGCGACCGACAGATCCACTTCGCCGAGCGCCAGCACGAACATCATCGTCACGGAGATCGAGCCGATCAGCGTGACGGAGAGCAACAGACCCTGCATGTTGCGGGTGGTCAGAAAGTCGGGCACCGCGAACGACAGCACGGCGAACAGAATGACGAACACCATCACGATGCCCGACTTGTTGATCAGGTCCCACGTGCGCGCCGCGTGCGCGGCCGCGCCGGGCGATGCGGCGTGATTGGCTGCCGGCTCGGTCGCCGGACGTGTGCTTGGTGTTTGCATGGTCTTCCAGTTCCGTGGTCTACGTGGTGCGTTGTTGCGTCATTGCGGCAAAGCGAGTTTGATCAGCTGGTCGGGCGTGGCTTGTGCTTTCGGCAGATCGCCGACGATGCGCCCTTCCTTCATCACCAGCACGCGGTCCGCAATGCCGATCACTTCCGCCAGATCGCTCGATACGACGATCACCGTGCGCCCCGCTTCCGCGAGGTCGTACAGCAGGTCGTAGATTTCCGCGCGCGCGCCGACGTCGATGCCGCGCGTCGGTTCGTCGAGCAGAAACACGTCGATGCGCTCGGCCAGCCAGCGCGACAGAATCACCTTCTGCTGGTTGCCGCCCGACAACGTGCCGATCACGGTTTCGGTGTTGCGTGTCTTGATCGACAGCTTGTCGATGTATTCGCGCGTCAGGTCGCGCTCGCGCTTGCCGTTCAGCAGAAAGCTCAACGGGCTGAAATGCCGGCGGGCGCTGATGTTCAGGTTGTCGGCCACGGAAGCAATCGCGACGATGCCTTCCTGCTTGCGATCCTCCGGGCACAGCGCGATACCTGCGCGCACCGCGTCGCGCGGCGTCGCAAACGACACGCGCTTGCCGTTCAGTTCGACATGTCCGCTTGCCGGCCGCGTCGCGCCATAGAGCAGCTTCATCAACTCGGAGCGTCCCGCGCCGACGAGCCCGAAGAAGCCGACGATCTCGCCCTTGCGCGCAGTGAAGGAGACCGGAGCGGAAAGCCCCGGCCCCATCAACTGCTTCGCTTCAAGCTGTACCTCGCCCGCTGCACGCGGACGATATCCATATACATCGCGAATCGAGCGGCCCACCATGCAGCTGATGAGCCGGTCGCGATCCAGGTCCGCAACGGAATCGAACGTCTCGATCCGGCGGCCGTCGCGAAACACGGTGACGCGGTCGCACAGTTCGTAGACCTCGTCCATCCGGTGCGTGACGTAGATCACCGCGCGCCCCTGCGCGCGCAGTGCATTGATGATCTTGAAGAGCCGCTCCGTTTCGCGCGCGGACAACGAGCTGGTCGGTTCGTCGAAAGCGATCACGCGCGCGTCGCGCATCAGCGCCTTGCCGATTTCGATCATCTGCCGCTGGCCGATCGACAGGCTCTTCACCTGCGTGTTCGGATCGATCGATTCGCCCAGCCGCTCCAGCTCGGTCATCGCGCGCTTGACGAGCGCTTTCTCGTCGAGCACGCCGAAGCGGTTCGGCAACTGCCCGAGCATCAGGTTCTCAGCGACCGTCAGCTCGGGCACGAGATGCAGTTCCTGATAGATGATCGCGATACCCGCCTCGATCGCGGCCTTGGTCGTCGTGAACCTGTGTTCGACGCCGGCGAGCCGCAATGCGCCCGCCTGCGTCTGGTTCACGCCCGACAACACTTTCAGCAGCGTCGATTTGCCGGCGCCGTTCTCGCCCATCAGACCGTGCACCTCACCGCCGCGCACGTCGAAAGAAACGTTGTCGAGCGCCACCACGCCCGGAAACGCGACGGTGATGCCGTCGAGTTCGAGATGCGTGGCGGACGCCGTCAACGGCTGTTCCGAAGGAGCGACGTAGGTGGCATTCGTGGCGCTGGCGGCGTCATTCGCGTTCATCGTGTTTTGCATCCGTTCTACCGCATCAGATTCCGAGTTCCGTCCGCACGTCCTTCCAGTTTTCGCGCGTCATCAGCTTGCCCGTGGTCTGGGTATCGGCGGGCGGCTGCTTGCCCGACTTGATCCAGTCGACGAGATTCTGCGTGCTCTGCTTGCCGTGGTTCGTCGAGCTGACGGCGATCGTGCCGTAGAAGCCCGTCGGTTCCTTCTTCTGGAACTCGGCAAACGCTTCGCCCGCGCCGTTGATGCCGACGCCGATCACGTCCGAGCCGGGAATGTGCAGCTGCTCGGTGGCGCGCACGCCGCCCAGCACGGTCTCTTCGTTCAGCGCGAAGATCACCCACTTCTTGATGTTCGGATGCTTCGACAGCACGGGCGACGCTGCGTTGAAGCCGCCTTCGTCGTCGGTGGTCTTTTGCGGGGCGTCGTAGATGTTCTCTTTCTTGAAACCGTTGGCGAGCAGCGATTCCGTTGCGCCGTCGGTGCGCAGCTTGGCCGTCGGCAGTTCATAGTCGGTGATGCGGATCGCGCCCACTTCTTCCGGCTTCCAGCCGCGCTTCTTCATTTCGTCGGCGATCGCCTGGCCAACCTGATTGCCGATCTTGAATGCCGACATGCCCAGATGCGGCACGCCTGCGAGCGGCTTGCCCGTCGAGTCGACCAGTTGATCGTCGACAGTCACGAACTTCATGTTGTAGCGCTTTGCGCGGGCCTGAATCGCCGGTCCGAGACGCACGTCGGGCGGGCAGATCACGAAGCCCTGCGCGCCTTGTGCGCCGAGGTTGTCGATTGCGGCGAGCACTTTCTCGCCGTCGGGCGCGCCGATATTGACGACCGAGAAACCTTCCTTCTGGCCCAAAGCCGCCGCCGCTTTCTGCTCGTTGATGAACCATGCCTGCTCCGGCATTTTCACGAGCACGCCGATTTTCAGCGGCGTATCCGCGTGTGCGGTCATCTGCACGGCGAACGGCGCGGCCAGCAGCGCGGCGGCCATCGCGGACAAAGTGAGGCGTCTAAGCTTGCGGGTCATGCTTGTCTCCTTGGATCAGGTCGTTGCGTGTGATTGTTCGAATGAGCGCTTAACAGGTCTAACGGGACGACCAGGCCCGCGCGTCTCTCAGGCGCTAGTCGTGAAACGGCTCGACCTCGTGACGACGGCCAAGCAGGAATGCATCGGCCACCAGCCGCAGCGGGCGCACGTCCACATCGTGCTCGCCATGCGTGATCAGCCAGTGAAACCGCTCATACAGCGACGGATACTCGCGCTCGGGTCCGAGTTCGACCGGCTTGCCCGCGATCACGAGCTTCTTGCCGCCTTCGCTCAGATGCAGCACGCCTTCCGTGGTCGTCACTTCGATTTCCCATTGCTCGACGGGACCATGGCGCCAGTCGAATTCGGCGCGCACGGGCACGCCCGCTTCGTCGATGAAATCGAGCTCGGCGGCAATCGGCGTCTGCACGTTGGCGGGCACCGAAAGCGCCGCCTCGCGCAGAATGACTTCGCGCGGCAGCATGTGCGTGATGATCGACAGCGCGTTGATGCCGGGATCGAACACGCCGAGCCCACCCGGCGTCCAGATCCACGCCTGACCCGGATGCCAGCGGCGCACGTCTTCCTTCCAGCGCACCTGTACTTCCTGCAGCGTGCGCGAGGCGAGCCACTCGCGTGCTGTTTCGACAGCGGGCGCGTAACGCGAATGCCATGTCGCGAACAGCGTGCGGCCCGCGTTGCGCGCCATCGCACGCAATACGTCCACTTCATGCACGCTCGCGCCGGGCGGCTTTTCGAGCATCACGTGCTTGCCCGCCGCGAGCGCGACGCGCGCCTGATCGAAGCGCACCTGAGGCGTCGCGCACAAGGACACGGCGTCGAGTTGCGGCTCGTTGGCCAGCATCTCTTCGATGGTCTTGTAGTTGCGCACGCCGTCGACCTGCGCATTGCGGCTCGCGCACGCAACGAGTTCAAAGCCGTCGAGCGCGGCAATAGCTGGAAGATGCTGGTCACGCGCAATCTTGCCGACGCCGACGATGCCAATGGAAAGTCTGTTGTTCATATAGTGAGCTTCGAGGGACTAACGAATTGTTAGCGGCCTCAGCGTAACGCAAGCGCGTTTGACGCGCGTACGAGTTCGCATGAATCGACGCGTGCGGCATTCGACACCGAGTCGACCCGCCGGGCGAGTCGCACAACGTGGGATCGGAAGAAGCGTTTGCCCGACATTGCCACTATTTGAGACTCCTCGTTTTCCCCACGCAGCCAACTCGCCCATCGAACCGGCCGCCGACGAATTAGCCAAACTATATGCGGGGAGCCGATACGTTGTGATTGGTGTTTTCCCCCATGCACAACACTCAAAAGTCATTCTATTTATCAACCTCAGCGACGCATGCAAGGTATTACAGCGGGTTACGTACCCGCTATTTAAGACATTGTGCCGACAATAGACTTTTCAAAAGTTTGCTTGTAAGCCCTAATGGACATCGGCGCGCGTGGCGCATATAGTCTTACTATATTTGAACAATACTGAACGAGACACCATGACCGACCAACCCCGCAAACTGCGCTCCGCCGCCTGGTTCGGCACCGCCGACAAGAACGGCTTCATGTACCGCAGCTGGATGAAAAACCAGGGCATTCCCGATCACGAATTCGCCGGCAAGCCGATCATCGGCATCTGCAACACGTGGTCCGAACTCACGCCGTGCAACGCGCACTTTCGCAAGCTCGCCGAGCACGTGAAGCGTGGCGTGTACGAAGCGGGCGGATTTCCCGTCGAGTTCCCGGTGTTCTCGAACGGCGAGTCGAACCTGCGGCCCACGGCCATGTTCACGCGCAATCTCGCGAGCATGGATGTCGAGGAATCGATTCGCGGCAATCCTATCGACGCCGTCGTGCTGCTCGCCGGCTGCGACAAGACCACGCCTGCGCTGCTGATGGGTGCGGCCAGTTGCGACGTGCCCGCCATCGTCGTGAGCGGCGGCCCGATGCTCAACGGCAAGCACGAAGGGCGCGACATCGGATCGGGCACGGTGGTGTGGCAACTGAGCGAACAGGTGAAGGCGGGCAAGATCTCGATTCACGAGTTCATGTCGGCGGAAGCGGGCATGTCGCGCTCGGCGGGCACCTGCAACACGATGGGCACGGCCTCGACGATGGCCTGCATGGCGGAAGCGCTCGGCGTCACGCTGCCGCACAACGCGGCGATTCCCGCCGTCGATTCGCGCCGCTATGTGCTCGCGCATCTGTCGGGCATGCGTATCGTCGAGATGGCCTTGCAGGACGTGCGGTTGTCGAAGCTGCTCACGCGCGAAGCATTCGAGAATGCGATTCGCGCGAATGCGGCGATCGGTGGATCGACCAATGCGGCGATCCACCTGAAGGCGATTGCGGGGCGCATCGGCGTGGAACTCGAACTGGACGACTGGACGCGTATTGGGCGCGGCACGCCGACGCTCGTCGATCTGCAGCCTTCCGGCCGGTTCCTGATGGAAGAGTTTTACTATGCGGGCGGCTTGCCCGCCGTCCTGCGCAGGCTCGGCGAAGCGGGTCTGCTGCCGCATCCCGATGCGCTGACCGCGAACGGCAAGACGCTCTGGGAAAACAGTATCGAAGCGCCGATCTACAACGACGAAGTGATCCGCCCGCTAGACAAGCCGCTGCGCGAAGACGGCGGCCTGTGCGTGCTGCGCGGCAATCTCGCGCCCAATGGCGCGGTGCTCAAGCCGTCGGCGGCGACGCCTGCGCTGTTGAAGCATCGCGGCCGCGCCGTGGTGTTCGAGAACTTCGACGACTACAAGAAGCGCATCGTCGATCCGGAACTCGACGTAACGGCGGACTCCGTCCTCGTGATGAAGAACTGCGGACCGAAGGGTTATCCCGGCATGGCGGAAGTCGGCAACATGGGCCTGCCGCCGAAGCTGCTCGCACAGGGCGTGACGGACATGGTGCGCGTATCGGACGCACGCATGAGCGGCACCGCGTATGGCACGGTCGTTCTGCACGTGGCGCCCGAAGCGCGCGCGGGCGGACCGCTGGCCGTGGTGCGCGACGGCGACTGGATCGAGCTGGATTGCGACGCGGGTCGCCTGCACGTCGACATCGACGAAAAGGAAATGACCGCCCGGCTCGCCGAATGGAAGGAGTCGCAACAACGCAATCCCGCCGACGCGAGCGGCTATCGCAACCTCTATATCGACCATGTGCTGCAGGCCGATCAGGGCTGCGATTTCGACTTTCTGGTGGGTTGTCGCGGCGCGGAAGTCCCGGCGCATTCGCACTGAACGCGCCGCGCTGCGCGGCGTAGCGAATCAGCTCAGGCTGTGCGCGGCGATGCCGAGAATCGTATCGGCATCGACGCGCGCGTTTTCCAGCTGCACGAGGCTCGCCTGACGCGCGGCCAATGCATCGCGATTCTGGATCGCGGTGAGGATCGCCTTATGGCGCGGCAGCGACAGCGCATGCGTGTCAGGGTGGCGGCTAGTCAGCTTGATCGACTCCGACAGCGCCAGCGACATCATGTTGCCGATATACGCGAGCATGTCGTTGTGCGTCGCGGCCATGATCGCGCGGTGGAATTCGAGGTCCGGCTCCAGCAGATCGCCCGCGCTCTGCGCGTGCTCCATGCGGTCGTACGCGGAGCCGATTCGCACCAGGTCTTCATCCGTTGCCGCCGTCGCGGCGAGTGCGGCCGCAGCCGGCTCGATGATGCGGCGCACCGTCATCAGCGACAGAAAGAACTCACCTTCGGGAATGCTGTTGAGCGTCCAGTAGAGCACATCGGGATCGAGCATGTGCCACTCTTCGCGCGGCCGCACGACGCTGCCCACGCGCGGCTTCGATATGACCAGCCCCTTGGCGACCAGCACGCGCGTCGCTTCGCGCAACACGGGGCGGCTCACGCCATATTTTTCGCACAGCGTCGCTTCGGCGGGCAGGCGTTCGCCTGGCGCCAGCCTGCCGCTGACGATTTCGATGCCGAGTTCCTGCACGATCCGCGCATGCAGGCTTTTGCGTTTCTGAAGATGCCGGTAGTCCATGATGTATTTGTTGTGGCCGTGCGAATGCGGATAGCTGTACCGTTCCCGTTGCGGGCTGTGCAAGCATAGCATGGGGCGCACGCGCCGCCTTCCGCTTTGACGCAGCATGACGCGCTGTCATTATCGCGCTGGCCTGATGTCGTCATGCGTGCGCTGCGCCGCGTTGGGTTCGTTTTTTGCTTGATCGTTTGTGGACGGACTGCTTTACTCAAAGGCAGCCAGGAAAAACCGTGCATTCAACTCGACATGGACCACGGCAAATGAAGCTTAAACCGCTACTTCTGCTGGTCGCATGCGTGGCGGCGGCGAACGTCGGAACGGCCGCTACGCGCGACGAGCAGACCAAGGCCTGCAAGCACGACGCGATCAAATTCTGCGCGATCCATATTCCCAACAAGGAGAAGATCGAAGCGTGCATGAAGCAACACTACGACAAGCTGTCGCCGAAATGCCAGGCGATGTTCGATTCGCCCGACAACGACGGCGGCAGCGGCGGCCAGTCGTCGAGCTAGGCACGCCTGCTTATCGGCTTGCCCGGCCCGCTTTGACGAGCGGCACGGCCACTTCGACCCGTCCCGTTTCGAGACCGGCCGTGTTGCGCATGGCCCGCAAACGGAAACCATCGAGCGCGCGGTGCGCAGCGTCGTCGCCTATGCCGAGCTTCACGAGCAGATCGGCGACGATCGCATAGAGGATCGTCGAGTTGCCGTCTTCCACTTTCACGGCGATGCCGAGCGCGCCCTTCGCGCCGAGCTTCGCGGTCTGCGCCGACGCGCGCACGCCGATCGCATAGCTCGCGTCCGCGCCGACCTTGCCCACCAGCGCGCCGTCGAATGCACCCATCAGCGCGGTGCAGAACCGCCCTTCGCCCGCGACCATCTCCGGGTGCGACGTCATTGCGCGGAAGATGCGCGCAAGCGCCGCGTCTCTTGTCGAATCCGTCGATGCGTGGCCGTCGGCGGCCCGCGCGAGCTTCATGTAAAGACGCGCGAGACGGTCGAGCGCAAACGCGGGCGTCGGCAGATTGCAGCCGTCCACAGCCCATTGCACGCTGTCGTCGGGCAGATCGCAGGCGCCGGCAACCGTGCGCTTCACGAGGCGCTGCAACGGATGCTCCGGCAGATGGTAATCGGCGAGCGCCACGCCGAGCGCACGCGCGCCCGCCAGCATGCCCGCGTGCTTGCCGGAACAGTTGCTGCACACGGCGCCCGGAATGAAGTCGCGCTTGATCCATTCGCGGTACACGGCATCCGAAATGGGCGGATGGCCGCCGCAACGCAAGTCGGCTTCCGTTGCCTGCGACCTGGCGAGCATGCGACGTGCGCGCTCGATATGCCGATCTTCGCTGCTGTGCGAGCCGCACATCAGCGCGAGGTCCGCGTCCTCGAAACCAAAGCGCTCGAGCGCGCCCGACTCGACGACGGCGAGCGCCTGGGCCGGCTTCGCTGCCGATCTGACCAGCGTGACGCGCGACGGGTCGCCACACGAATACAGCAGCGCTCCGTCCGTATCGACGACAGCCACATGCGCGATATGCGTGTTCTCGACGACATCGCCGCGATAGACGGTTGCAGCAACGGACATCCCGGTCTCCTTTTGTGTTCGATTCGATCTGCCGGAACGGCAGAGCGTGCCGCCGGATTCTACAACCCTGCCAGGCGCGATACGTGCGTGTCGAGTACATTGGAATCACCCGACAGGGTTCATCCGAATCAGGCCGCGCAAGCGGAATCGATCGTAAAGCTATTACGACAGGAGAAAAGAAATGCACATCACCAGGAAACTGATCGTCCTCCTCGCCTCGGCCTCGCTGGGCATCGGCGCGGCAGCGCCGGCCTTCGCACAAAACGACGCGTCGACGGACACGGGCGCGGCGGGCGTGGCCGCCTCCGCCGCGAAGCCGACCAAGCAACAGAAAAAGCAGGCCCGCAAGGAAGCCCGCGCGAAGAAGAACGCCGAACTGAAGAAGCTGGAAGACGCGGGCTACCAGCCTGGCCGCGCGAATGACTCGAACTACCCGCAAGATTTGCAAGACGCGCAGAAAAAGGCAGGCATTGGCCAAGGCGCGAGCCAATAAACATCGTTCGATTCAGTCGGCCGCGCGCGGCGTTTTCCGCACGCGGCCGCGCCGGTTTTCGGGGTGTCGATAGTCGATGGTCGCGGTTCTTCCCTTCTTGCCAGTCCTCCCTAAGCGCTCACTTTCTGTCCGGCTGCCGCAATTTCAGCGGCTATTCCACGACGCCTGACGCTATGTGATACTTTCCAACGCTTGTCCACACAACGAATTGCATCGCTGCAATGCGGGCATTGTTGTGCAATCGCACATCCGGCTACAACTAAAGACGCCAACGTTTTTTCCAGTCAAAAATGCCGAATTCATCACACGCGCCAGGCGGCACTGCAGAAAAATTGACCGCTATCACCGCTGTCGATCAGATTAGTTTCCGCCGCATCATTCGCCGCAATATCGCGCTGCCGCTTGCACTCGGCGTCGTTACGATAGCGCTGTTCGTCGCGCTGATCGCCTATCTCGTCAATACGATGAGCTGGGTCGAGCATTCGGAGCGTGTAATCGGCAACGCGAATGAAATGCTGCGGCTTGCCGTCGACCGCGAGTCCGCATTGCGCGGCTTCCTGATCACGGGCGACGAGACTTTCCTTGCACCCTATCAGCTGGGCCAGCCGCGTTTCGAAACAGAGCTCGACACGCTGATGCAGTTGACGGCCGACAATCCGTCCCAGGTCGAACAGCTCAAACGGATTCGCGGCGTGCAGCAGCGCTGGGACCAGTTTGCGCAGGACATGATCGATCTGCGCAGGCGTAACCTCGACTACACCGACCAGGTGAAGAGCGGACGCGGAAAGATCGAGTTCGACGAAACGCGGCGGCTATTCGGGCAGTTTCTTTCCGTCGAGGAAGCGCTGCGTCAACAGCGCTCCAGCGACACGCGCAGCGTCACCTCCATTCTGGTGGGCATCTTTCTGCTTTTCAGCCTGTCGATCAGCGGCTTCATCGCCTATCGCGGGCGGCGCGATCTGATGAATCTGTCCGAGTCGTACGACAGCGTGCTGGCGCGCCAGGCCGAGCACACAGACGTTTTGCAGCAACAGGTATGGCTGCGCTCCGGGCAGCGCCTGCTCGCGGAGAAAATCATCGGCCAGTCGAGTTCGCCGCTCGTCGGCCGCGCGATACTCGACTTTCTCGCCGAATATCTCGATGTTGCTGTCGCCGCCATCTATATACGCGACCGCGCGACCAGCAGCCTCAAACGCATCGCCACTTACGGCTTCAGCCAGGAAAGCGAACAGGCGGCGCGCACGTTCCGCGAAGCCGAAAGCCTGATCGGCCAGGCCGCCGTGTCGCGCCGCACGCTTGTCTTGCACGACGTCCCCGACGATTACGTGAAAGTCGTCTCGGGCACGGGCATGAGCCCGCCGCGCAATCTCGTCGTGCTGCCTATCGAAAATGACGGCATCGTGAACGGCGTTGTCGAGCTCGGCTTCATGCGCAACATCACGCCGCGCGATCACGAGTTCCTGCAACTGATCGCGAACAGCATGGGCGACGCCATCGAGGCCGCGCTGTATCGCGAGCGCCTGCAGGATGCGCTCGCCGAAACGCAGCAGTTGAATGAAGAACTTCAGGTGCAGCAGGAAGAGTTGCGCGTGTCGAACGAAGGGCTCGAAGAACGCGGGCGTGCGCTGGTCGAATCGCAATCGCAGCTCGAAGCGCAGCAGGCGGAACTCGAGCAGACCAATGTGCAGCTCGAAGACTACGCGAAGCGCCTGGAGCGCCAGAAGGCCGATCTGCTCGAAGCGCAGGACGAGCTCGCCGCGAACGCCGCGCGGCTGGAGCAGTCGAGCCGTTACAAGTCCGAGTTCCTTGCGAACATGTCGCACGAATTGCGCACGCCGCTGAACAGTTCGTTGATCCTCGCGCGGTTGTTGCAGGAGAACCGCACGGGCAACCTGTCGGAAGAACAGGTGCGCTACGCGGAGACCATTCATGCGTCGAACAGCGATCTGCTGGTGCTGATCAACGACATTCTCGATCTGTCGAAAGTGGAAGCCGGGCAGATCACGATCGATAGCGAACCGGTGCCCGTCGACTCGATGCTGCAATCGCTGCGCGAAATGTTCGAGCCGATGGCGGCTGCGAAGCATTTGCAGTTTTCGGTCGAACGTGCGCCCGGGGTGCCCGAAACGGTCGTCACCGACGGCCAGCGTGTCGCGCAGATTCTGCGCAATCTGCTGTCGAACGCGCTCAAGTTCACCGAGCACGGCGAAGTCGCGCTGACGGTCGCCGCCGGCGACGCGGACACGCTGCGCTTCGACGTGCGCGACACGGGCATCGGTATCGCTGCCGACAAGCTCGAACTGATCTTCGAAGCCTTCCAGCAGGCTGACGGCTCGACGAGCCGCCACTATGGCGGCAGCGGCCTCGGCCTGTCGATCTCGCGCGAATTCGCGCGGCTGCTGGGCGGCCGCGTGAGTGTCGCGAGCGAGCCAGGCAAGGGCAGCGTGTTCACGCTATGGCTGCCGCTGCAAGGCCCGGCCGATGCGCGGGCCCACGCGACGCAAGCGAGCGAGCCCCTCGTGCGGCCCGTGCGCAGCCAGCCCGCGCCGTCGCCAGTGACCCACGCCGCGTACGCGTCTGCGTCCAGGCCCGCGCCCGCGCCCGCCCAAACGGGCAACGGGCTGCAGACCATCGGCGACGACCGCGACAACCTGCGCCGCGAAAACCGCCTGATTCTAGCGATCGAAGACGATCTCGTCTTTGCCGAAATCCTGCGCGATCTCACGCATGAGCTCGAATTCGATTTCGTCCATGCCACCGACGCGACGACGGGCCTCACGCTGGTGCGCGACATGCAGCCGACGGCCGTTCTGCTCGACGTCGGCCTGCCCGACCGCTCGGGGCTGACGGTGCTCGAATGGCTGAAGAACGATCCCGCCACGCGTCACATCCCGATCCACATCGTCTCCGCCACCGATCACGCCGAAAAGGCGCTACATCTGGGCGCCGTCGGCTATACGCTCAAGCCCACGGCGCGCACCACGCTCGAAGCCGCGATCCGGCGGCTCGAGTCGCGCCTGCAGCAGCGCATGAAGCGCGTGCTGGTGATCGAGGACGATGCGGCGATGCGCGAGAGCATCCGCGCGCTGCTGCAAAGCGACACTACCGAAATCGTCGCCGTCGCGACCCTCGCGGGCGCGCTGGAGCAACTGTCCACAACGCTGTTCGATTGCGTCGTGACCGACCTCGCGCTGCCCGACGGCACCGGCTACGATCTGCTCGAACAGTTGGCCGCCGACGTCACGCATCAGGCCATGCCCGTCATCGTCTATACGGGCCGCATGCTGTCGGGCGACGAGGAGCACCGGCTGCGCCGCTACTCGAAATCGATCATCATCAAGGGCGCGAAGTCGCCGGAGCGTCTGCTCGACGAGGTGACGCTGTTCCTGCACAGCGTCGAGTCGTCGCTCGCGCCCGAGCAGCAGCGCATGCTGCGCACCGTGCGCCAGCGCGACAACCAGTTCGAAGGACGCACCATCCTGCTAGCGGAAGACGACGTGCGCAATATCTTCGCGCTGTCGCACGTGCTGGAGCCGCTCGGCGCGAAGCTCGAAATCGCGCGCAATGGGCGCGAGGCGCTCGAAGCGCTGAACGGCGGACGCGAAGTCGACCTCGTGCTGATGGACATCATGATGCCGGAGATGGACGGCCTGACGGCGATCGCGCACATCCGCCGCGACCCGCGCTTCGCGCAACTGCCCATCGTCGCGCTGACGGCGAAAGCGATGGCGCAAGACCGCATGCGCTGCCTCGAAGCGGGCGCCGACGACTACATCTCGAAGCCCATCGACGTCGACAAGCTGATCTCGCTGTGCCGCGTCTGGCTGCGGCAGCGCTAGGCGCAAGGAACCGTCAGCCATGAGCCGCATCTCGTACGACGATTCACCGCAACGCATGCACGATTTCGACATCGAGTTGAAGCTGTTGCTGGAAGCGATCTATCTGAAGTACCAGCACGACTTCCGCCGCTACTCGATGTCCTCGCTGCGGCGGCGTCTCATGCAGGCGCTCGACGAGTTCGGCGTGAGCACGCTGTCGCAGTTGCAGGACAGGATCATGCGCAACGAGGCGGACTTCGTGCGGCTCTTTCACTACCTGACGGTGCAGGTCAGCGACATGTTCCGCGACCCGGACTACTTTCTCGCGCTGCGCAACCACGTGCTGCCCGTGCTGCAAACGTATCCGTCGATCAAGGTGTGGGTGGCCGGCTGCAGCACGGGCGAGGAACTGTGGTCGTTGAAAATCCTGTTCGACGAAGCAGGTCTCACCGAGCGCACGCTCTTCTACGCAACCGACATCAATCCCGACGCGCTGGCGCGGGCCGAAGCGGGTATTTACGCGCTCGACCGGATCGCGGGCTTCACCCGCAACTATCTGGCCGCGGGCGGCAAGCGCTCGCTCGCCGATTACTATCACGCGGCGTATAGCGGCGCGCGTTTCTCCGGCTCGCTGAAAGAGCGCGTGGTGTTCGCGGACCACAGCCTGTCGACCGATGAAGTGTTTCTCGAAGCGCATCTCGTATCGTGCCGCAATGTTCTGATCTATTTTGATCGCGGCCTGCAGGACCGCGCGCTGGGGCTGTTCAAGGACACGCTGGTGCGGCGCGGCTTTCTCGGACTCGGCAGCAAGGAAAGCCTGCGTTTTTCGACGCAGTACGATGCATTTGAAGAATTTCGCGAGCGCGAGCGCATCTATCAGAAGCGTTAGACTGCCCGCGCACTCCCATATCGAACGAACGATCAACGCGTATGAACACACTTCGCCGACCTTCTCCGCCGGGCGCAGCCGCGCCAGTGGAAACGCGTGCGTTCGAGGCGGTCGCGATCGGCGCGTCGGCGGGCGGCATCGACGCATTGAGCGTGTTGTTGCCCGCGCTGCCGGCATCGTTCAGGCTCGCCGTGCTGATCGTCTCGCACCTGCCCGCCGATTCGACGAGCCTTCTGGCCGAGACGCTCGGCTATCGCTGCGCGCTGCCCGTCGTCGAGCCGGATGCAGGCGAGCCGCTCCTGCCGGGCCGCGTGCATCTCGCGCCGCCCGGCTATCACATGCTGATCGACGACGACCGCACGGTCGCGCTGTCGATCGATTCGACGGTGCGCTATTCCCGGCCGTCCATCGACGTGCTGTTCGAATCCGCCGCGCACGTGTACGGCGAGCGGCTGGTCGGCATCCTGCTGTCCGGCGCAAACGACGACGGCGCGCACGGCCTCGAAGTGATCCGCGCAATGGGCGGCATTGCGTGGGTGCAGGATCCGCAAACCGCGGTCTCGCCGACGATGCCACGTGCGGCCATCGCGCGCGGCGCCGTCGACGAAGTGCTTTCTCCAACCCTGATGGCCCGGCGGCTCGCCGGTTTGCCGGCTCACACTAGAACGATGACATGAGGAACTCAACCGTCAACATTCTGATCGTCGACGATATCGCGCATAACATCACGGCGCTCGAAGCACTGCTGGCACGTCCGGGGATCGAGCTGCTGGTCGCGAACTCGGGCACGGCCGCGCTCGACCTGTTGCTCAAGCATGAAGCCGCGCTCGCGATCCTCGACGTCAACATGCCCGGCATGAACGGCTTCGAGCTCGCGTCGCTGATGCGCGGCAGCCCGCGCACGTCGCACGTGCCGATCATCTTTCTGACGGCCACGACGGAAGACGCGTCGCGCACGTTTCGCGGCTACGAAGCGGGCGCCGTCGATTTCCTGCACAAGCCGTTCGACCCGCGCATCCTGCAATCGAAGGTCGATGTGTTCGTGCAGCTTGAGCAGCACAAGCGGCAACTCGCCGATCAGCTGCTGACCACGCGCCAGCTGCTCGAAGCGAACGAGATGTTGATGGCCGTGCTCGGCCACGATCTGCGCACGCCGCTCGGCACGGTGCTCGCGTCGGCGGAATATCTGGTGCGCAACGCCTCCGACGAGCAATCGGCGACCGTCGCGAACCGCATCAGGAACAGCACGATGCGCATGTCGCGGATGGTGCATCAGCTGCTCAATCTCGCGCGCCTGCAAGGCGGCCGCATGCAATTGCAGCCGCGTGCAAGCGATCTGGCGGCGCTGTGCCGCGGCGTGATCGAAGAGTTCGCGACGCACGAGCGCGCCGGACAGATCGTGTTGACTTCGCGCGGCAATACGACAGGCACGTGGGACACGGACCTGCTGTGGCAGGCCATTTCGAATCTGATCAGCAACGCGTTGCATCACGGCGAGCACGACAGCCCGATCACCGTCGATCTCGATGCCGACGAGCCGAACCGGCTCCGCCTGACCGTCGGCAATCGCGGCGCAATTGCGCCCGCGATGCTGCCGCATCTGTTCGAGGCCTTCGGCTCGAACGGCGCGGGCGAGCGCTCGCGCGAAGGGCTCGGCCTCGGGCTGCACATCGTGCACAAGATCGTGCACATGCATGGCGGCAAGGTGACGGGTAAATCGGACGAGATCATCGGCACCGTCTTTACGGTCGAACTGCCGCGCACCGCGCAAAGCTGGGTGCCCTGACACGGCGTGACGGCCACAGGCCGCGCGCCTGAAATACTTTGTAAGAGATGCGCCAGCGGCGCGCGCGCCTTGTGCGGCATGGGCAAGCGTCCGCGCCCCGTTTCGCGCGCCGCCCGGCGCGTGCGGCTGTCAGTCGATGTAATAACGGCTTGCCAGCAAACCGCACTACAATGCTTGCCGTCCGATGCCCGTTGTTCGCTTCTTCATCATGTCCAGCCGCCTTTCCCGTATTGCTCTCGCGTTCACCCTGCCCGTGCTTGCCGCGCTCGGCGCGTGCTCGACGCCGCCCAAGGCGAAGCTGCAGGAAGACTTCGTCAGCAGCGGCGCAAGCCCGTACACGCGCACGTTTCAGGTGACGAGCACGGAGGCCTGCGAAGGCGCGCGCCGCGCGCTGTTGAGCCAGGGCTACATGACGACGCTGGTGCGCCCCGATACCGTCGACGCCAGCAAGAACTTCCAGCCCGCCAGCGATTCGCACTTCACCGTCGAATTCCATATCGTCTGCACGGCGGGCGACGATGCGACCAATAGCAGCATCGTCTATGCAAACGCGGTGCAGAGCGGCTACGCGCTCAAGAAAAGCGATACGTCGGCGAGTGTCGGGCTGAGCGTGCTCGGCTCGCTGTCGCTGCCGATCCGCCAGAACAGCGATGCGATGGTGAAGATTTCCAGCGAAACCATCCAGTCGGGCAAGTTCTACGACGGCTTCTTCAATCTGATCAGCCACTATCTGGCGAATGTGGTGCGCAGCGTGCCCGTGCCCAGCGATACCGTCGACGCGACGCCGCTGCCGGTGCCCGCGCCCGCACCGGCGCTGGTCGTGACGCCGATGTCGTCCACGCCGGGCGGCAATGCGGCGCCTGTCATCATGCCCGCGCCTTCGAAGGAACAGACCGCGCCGCTTGCAGCGGCAGCGGCGCCCGTTGCTTCGGCAACGCCCGTCTCCGCGACGGCGCACGCGCACGAAGCGGCCGCCGCTTCACCTGACAGCGCGCCTGCGTTCATTGAATCGCCGGCTTCGGATGCGGCGGCTTTGGCGCAGTGAAGTCCCCACTTCGTGTGGTCGGGTGATCGGAACGTGTGTCCCGCTGGTCGCCCTGAGGCGATTGCGCGCTTGGTCGACTCAAATCATGAGTCGATATTCACTTGCCCTGCGAACTGAATTGCCGCCTGCTGGCGCTCGCTTCTCTCCAGCTTGACCGGCGACCTGTCATTCACCCGGCGATTTTTATTTTCACCCCACACTCAAGATTCCAGCCATTTTGCCGACCGCGGACGATTATCTGTTTTAAATCATCGATCGGTAAAAATGGGCTGAGTAAGAGCGACCGAAGCATCGATATAAATCAAACAATCGAAAATATTTTCCTGATTCGGCTTTGCCCACACTTCAGCACAGCGTCGACCGAGCCGTTACTACCTTCACGGAATTAACAAAACGGTACGCAATTTCCAGGCAGCGAAACCTGCCGGTTCATTGGTGTGCCGCATGTGCCAAAAATTGGAGAAGGTCCATGTTTGTCGCTATTGGTTGGGTGCTGGTTCTCGGGTCTGTGATCGGGAGCTTCGTGGGAGTGGGCGGCCATTTGCCCGCGCTGGTTCAGCCGTTCGAACTGCTGTGCATTTTCGGCGCGGCAATGGGCGCGTTCGTCGTCAGCAATCCCGTTTCGGTATTGAAGAAAACCCTCAAGGCTTTGCCCGGATGCTTCAAGGGCGGCAGTTATTCGAAACAGGTTTATCTCGAGCTGATTGCATTGCTTTATGAGCTGCTTCAGAAAGCGCGTAAGGAAGGCATGATGGCGCTCGAAGCCGACGTGAATGCACCGGAGGAAAGTGCGCTTTTCCAGAAGTATTCGCACGTTTTGAAAGACCATCATCTGCTTGATTTCATCGTCGATTATCTGCGGATGATGGCGACGGGCAACGTCAACGTGCACGAGATGCAGGACCTGATGGACGAAGAGCTGGCCACGCATCACGCCGAATCGTCGGTGGCCGCGAACGCGATCCAGAAGATGGCTGACGGTCTGCCCGCGTTCGGCATCGTCGCGGCCGTGATGGGCGTCGTGCACACGATGGGCTCGGTCGGCGCGCCGCCCGCCGTGCTTGGCGAGATGATCGCGGGCGCGCTGGTCGGCACGTTCCTCGGCATTCTGCTCGCTTATGGCTTCATCGGCCCTGTCGCCGATCTGCTCAATGCGAAGGGCCGCGCGGAAGCGAAGCCGTATCAGTGCGTGAAGGCCGTGCTGCTCGCGTCGCTGTCCGGCTACGCGCCGCCCGTCGCCGTCGAATTCGGCCGCAAGGTGCTGTTCACGGCCGACCGTCCGAGCTTCCAGGAGCTCGACGACGCCGTGCGCGCCACCAAGATGCCGAAGTCGGCCTGACGCGGGCTGGAAGGAGACTGTCATGGCCGAAAGACGACCGCGCAGCGAACAGGCGAGCGAGAAAGCCGCGCCCGTGATCGTGCGCCGCTCGAAAAAGGGCGACGGGCACGCCGGGCATCACGGCGGCGCATGGAAAATCGCCTACGCGGACTTCGTGACCGCGATGATGGCGTTCTTCCTGCTGATGTGGCTGCTCGGCTCGACGTCGAAGTACGAGAAGCAGGGCATCGAGGATTACTTCAACACGCCGCTGTCGAGCCTGCTCGGCGGCAACGAGGGCACCGCGGCGGCGCGTCCGAATGTGATCCAGGGCGGCGGCCGCGACATGTCCGACACGCGCCCCGGCGACGGCAAGAAAGCGCAGCAGGAGCCTGCCAGGCCAACGCTCACGCAAGCGACGACGGCGCCCAACGACACCGCGCGTCTCGAACAGCTGAAAGCGAAGCTGTCGGCGCTGATCGAGCAGACGCCCGCGTTGAAGGCGTTCAAGGACCAGATCCGCATCTCGATCACGAACGAGGGCCTGCGCATCGAGATCGTCGATTCGCTGAAGCGCCCGATGTTCGCGACAGGCAGCGCGAAACTGCAGAGCTACGCGGTCGAGATTCTTACGCAGATCGGTGCGTCGCTGAACGATGTCGACAACCGCATTTCGATTGCAGGCCACACGGACGCCGTCACATACGCGAACGGCCCGGCCGGCTACTCGAACTGGGAACTGTCGTCGGAGCGCGCGAACGCGGCGCGGCGCGCACTGGTCGCGGGCGGCATGCGCGAAGACAAGCTGCTGCAGGTGCGCGGTCTGGCGGACGTACTGCCGCTCAACGCGAACGTCGCCGACGAGCCGACCAACCGGCGCATCAGCGTGCTCGTGCTGAACAAGGCGGCCGAGCAGGCGTTCTTCCGCGACGGCGGACGCACGTCGGTGGATGAAGCACTGCCCGCAAGCGAGGCGATCCCCAACGTGGTGTCGAAACTGAAGGTAAGCACGCGCAGCGCGTATTGATCGCGAGGTCGTGTGTTCGGCCGCGCGCTTCGAAAGAAGCGCGCGGCTTTTTTTATCCGCTCCCGCGCGGATTCATCACCCGAATCGGCCGGACGACGAAACGGTCACACGCACTGTTTCGCCCTACGATACATTCACGTCGTCAATTGCGTCCGATCTTGCGCTCAGGCAAGGCAATTTCAGCGCTGCACTTCACAACCGCAACACGTTTCTGATATTGGTAGAGAAAGCGTAGCTGTTGCGCTTGCGCGAGATCACGCGTGCAAACGTGCATTTCCCTTCCATTGCTTCATTGACGGAGAACGACAATGCAAAGAAGACACTTCGTGACAGCAAGTGTTGCTGCACTCGCATACGGCGGTCTGCTGTTGTCGGGCTGCAGCACGACGACGGGCAGCGGCGAATCGGCGGCAACCGACATGGCCAAGCGGCAGTCGATCGACGCCAGCGTCGACGGCGCGCTTGCGAAGCTCTACACGTCCGTACAGGGCTCGCGCGAACTGGTCGGCAAGGCGCAAGGCATACTTGTGTTCCCATCCGTGTTGCAGGTGGGCTTCGTGGTGGGAGGGCAGTATGGCGAAGGCGCGCTGCGCGTCGGCGGCAGCACGGCGGGTTACTACAGCACGATCTCCGGCTCGTTCGGCCTGACGGCGGGCGCACAGTCGAAGGCGATCATCTTCCTCTTCATGACCCAGGATGCGCTCGACAAATTCCGCAACGCCAAGGGCTGGTCGGCGGGTGCCGATGCGTCGGTGGCGCTCATCAAGGTCGGGGCGAACGGCGCAGTCGATACCACGACAGCAACCGCGCCTGTCGAAGCGATCGTCATGACGAATTCCGGGCTGATGGCCGACGTATCGCTGGCTGGCACCAAAGTGTCGAAGCTGAACATCTGAGCTCGATGCCGCGCGCAAACACAAACGGCTCGCCATGACCAAGGGCGAGCCGTCTGCTTTTGCGCGATGCGGCGATCAGAAGCGATACGTCACGCCGACCTTCACGATGGGATACCAGCGCCACTTGTCGGCCTTGTCCTGCAGATCCTGGCGTTCCTGGTCGACATTCGCCTGACCCGCTTCGGCGACGATGTCCGCGGGGACGTCGAGCGTCACGTGCGGGCGGCCATAGGTGACGCCGGCATCGAAGAACGCCGAGAAGCCCTTCTGCGCGACGGGCGTATGACCAAAGCCAATGCCGATATACGGGCGCACCGTCGGATACTTCGCCTTCGCGTGAACGGTCTCGCCGTTCGTCGCGTAGTTGGTGCCGTTGATATTGACCGTGCCGCTCGGGCTGTTCGCGTCACCCGACACGTTATCGCCGCCGATCAACATGCCGGCCGTGATGCGGAACGGCACCGTGGCGGGCGCCGGGAAGAAGTCGACGTACAGGCCGCCGTGATAGATCCTGGCCTTGCCGTCGTAGTTCAGGCCGCCGGCGCTGAAATCGTGCGAGAGCGCAAAGCCGTTGAATTCGGCGCGGATGTTGTTGCGCGTGCCAAGCGGTTCGGAGAAGCCGATACCGAGGCCCTCCGTGCCGACCTGACCATAAATTTCGTGAGCGTGCGCGACGGGCGCGGACAGCGCGAAGCCCGCCGCAAGCGTGACCAACAGCCTTTTCATCTGTGAGATTTCCTTCGGGGTTCTGGAGGGCGCCTGACCTTGACGCCGCGTGTATCGGGAAAAATTGCCCGTCACACGCAATGACCTTGCGTCGCGGCGGCGTCCCAGACCCGTCTTATTACGGACCACTCACAGACAATCTTTAATGAATATTTAAAACGTTCTTCAGGCGCCGACTCAAGCCCTTTAAATGCCGGGTTCCCCGGCTGAAACCGGCAAATTACCCGGTCTTACCAATGCTTTAAATCCGTCATTCGATGCCGCGCGTCAGTCGTTGAATCGCCTGAGGCGGCTGGCCGAATGCGCGCAAAAAAGCCCGTCGCATGCGCTCGCGGTCGCCAAAGCCGACATCGCGAGCCACCACGTCGACGCCGTGCCGCCCCGTTTCGAGCATCAGGCGCGCCGCTTCGACGCGCAGCCGCTCGACAGCCTTCGCCGGCGTCTGTCCCGTTTCTTCCCTGAATGCGCGCGTGAACTGCCGCGGGCTCAGATGCGCGGCATCCGCGAGTTGTTCGACGGAAAGCGGCGTGTTCAGATTGCGCCTCGCGTACGACAGCGCCGTCTGGATGCGATCGGACTTCGGCTCCAGTTCGAGCAGCGCCGAAAACTGCGATTGACCGCCCGCGCGCCGGTGATACACGACGAGCTTGCGCGCGACATGGCGCGCGAGTTCCACGCCCGCGTCCTTCTCGACGAACGCCAGCGCAAGATCGATGCACGCCGTCATCCCCGCCGACGTCCACACGTCGTTGTCGATGATGAAGATGCGATCCTCTTCCACTTTCACAGCCGGATAACGTTTGCGCATGTCGTCGGCGTAGTACCAGTGCGTGGTCGCGCGCCGGTCGTCGAGCAGGCCGGCATCGGCCAGATGAAACGCGCCCGTGCAGGCGGCGGCGACGCGTCGCGCCGCAGGCGCCGCCCGCTTCAGGAACGCGATCAGCGACGGCGGCGACGGCTGCAGATCGTTGTCGCCGACCACGAGAATCGTATCGAAGCGGCTGTCGTCGAACGGCTGGGTCGACACCTCGAAACCGGACGAGCACGGCACCGGGCCGCCGTGCTCGGACAGCAGGACGTATTCGTACAAGGGCTCGCTCATCTCACGGTTCGCGAACTCCAGCACGCTCGTCATGCCGAGATTCATCACCTGAAAACCGGGAAACAGAACAATTCCGACGCGCAGCATGGCTTCACTCCAGCGATGTCTGAAAAAGAGGCATATACGACATTGAGGCCATGTGAGTATGCACCTAATCTGATGGTCATGCAGACGACGCCGCGTCGCCTGCGCCCTCTGACCTCAGGAGCATTGATATGTCGAATTCTTCCAATACCGCAGCGAACCTCGGCACGGCCGTCGTGACGGGCGCCTCGTCGGGCATCGGCGCGATCTACGCGGACCGTCTCGCGCGTCGCGGCTATGACCTGATCCTCGTTGCCCGCAACCGCGCGCGCCTCGAACAACTGGCGACGCGAATTTCGAACGAAACGGGCCGCTCGGTAGAAATCGTCGCCGCCGATCTAAATGACGACGCCGATATCCGCCGCGTCGAAAACGTGCTGCGCACCGACGCGAGCATCACGATGCTGGTGAACAACGCAGGCGTCGGCGCAGCGGCGCCGCTGTTGGATTCCGAAGTCGACAAGATGGAAGCCATGATCAAGCTGAACGTCGTCGCGCTGACGAGGCTCACGTATGCCATCGCGCCGGGCTTCGTCGCGCGTGGCGGAGGCAACATCATCAACATCGCGTCGATCGTGGCGGTGGCGCCGGAAATCCTCAACGGCGTCTACGGCGGTACGAAGGCATTCGTGCTGGCGTTCACGCAATCGCTGCATCACGAACTGGCGAGCAAGGGTGTCAAGGTGCAAGCCGTATTGCCGGGCGCGACGCGCACCGAATTCTGGAGCGTCGCTGGCGTGCCGATCGAGGCCGTCGAAGAGCGAGGCATCGTGATGTCGGCGGAACAGATGGTGGACGCGTCGCTTGTCGGCTTCGATCAGGGTGAACTCGCGACGATTCCGTCGCTGCCCGACTACGCCGACTGGCAAGCGTTCGAGTCGGCGCGTACCGCACTCGGGCCGAACCTGTCGCGCACGGCGCCCGCTGCGCGGTTCAACGTCGCTTGATGTTGTGAGATGAGTGGTTGGCGACGCGACGGGGTTTCACGTCGCGTCGTGTTTTGCCGTGCGGGGTGCGGCGAGTTTATGCGCCTAAACCGCGTGGACGAAGCGACGGACGTCGCACGCCGCGAAGCGCCAGCCCGCGCCCAGCCGCAGAGTTTATGCGCCTAAACTCACCTCCCAGCCGAGGTCCGCCGCAGCCGCGCGCTACACGCATCACGCGCCAAGCAGCACGCCGGTACGAAACGCTCGCGTTCCCGTCACGCGCCCAAGCGGCGCGCCCGCCGTCACGAATCGGATCGCGCGTCGCATATAGAGCACGCCCTCCGTATTGCTGGTGATCGTCGTGGTTTCGTCCGTCAACGGATCGACGATATCGAACAGCGCGTCGCCGACGCGAATCCGGTCGCCGATCTTCACGCGATGCACGAGGATGCCGCTAACGGGCGCGTAGAACTGCTCGCTGCCTGCCAGCGGTGTCGCGGGCGTCGGCAGTTCCGGCAGCGGCTTCGCGCGGCCTTCAATCGCCTTGCGATGCGTCAGATAGTCGACCAGCGCGTCGGCATCCTGCTGCGCGACTTCATACGATACGTCGCGCTGTCCGCGGCATTCGATCGTCACGGCGACCGTGCCCGTCGGCACCGGCTTGCCTGCAGGCATTTGTTGCTGCAAGTGCCACCACAACAGGCTGTGCGTTTCATCGAACGCCTGGCCGCCCGAGTCGGTTGCGAGCAGTGACGCTTCCGAGCGCAGATAGCGCGCGAGCGGCTCGACCTCCGGCCAGCCCGCTTCGCTCGTGTAGACGTGCATCACAGCTTCGAGCGAGCAATGCAGATCGATGACGACGTCCGCATCGTAAGAAAGCTTCAGCAATGCGAGTTGCAGCGATTCATACTCGGTGAGCGGCTTTTGCGCATCCAGTTGCTCACGCACCAGCGCGCGAATCAGCTTGCGGTTCTCCTGCGCATCGGAGCCGAGGCGATCTTTCGCGCGATCCAGCAGCGTCGTGAACTGCATGAAGTGCCGGTTGAAGTTCTTGCCGCTGCCCGTTTCGAAACGGCCGATAAACTGACCGAGCACATGCTGCCCAAGCCCGACGGGATTCGCGACGGGCACGAGCACGATTTCGGCTTTCAGCAAGCCTTGCGCTTCGAGCTCGACAAGGCGCCGCTTGAGCAGCACCGTCGTGAGCATCGCGGGCGTCTCGTCCGCATGCAGCGACGACTGGATATAAATCTTCTGACCGCTGTTTTGCGGGCCGAAATGAAACGCGACGAGTTCGCGTGACGTGCCCACGGCGGGCGAGAGAAGCGGAATCGATTGCCTGTTCATGTGACTCTTCTGAATGTCGTTCGACGTGTAAGCCGATCAGTTACCGTACGGATCGAAGTCGAAATACTTGTGCGCGATCTGCGCGTACGTGCCGTCTTTGCGCATCGACGCGATTGCCGTGTTGATCGACGTCTGCAATGCAGCTTCGTCCTTGCGCAAGCCGATGCCGACGCCGCGATCGCCCATATCGAGCGGCTCGCCGACGAACCCGAAGCCCTTGCCCTGCGGCGTGCGCAGGAAGCCATAGTCGGCTTCGACGGTGCCGAGCAACGCGCCGTCCAGGCGTCCGTTGACCAGGTCGCTGAATACTTCGTCCTGGCCTTTGTACGCCACCACGTGGACGCCCGCGGGCGCCCAGTGCGACTGCGCGAACGACTCGAACTGCGTGCCCGTTTGCACGCCGATCTGCTTGCCGGCAAGCGTCGTGGGCGCGCTGCCGTTCAGCGCGGTGCCCTGCTTCGCAACCAGCCGCGACTTGAACTGGAACAGCTTCGACGAAAAGAGAATCTGCTGCTCGCGCTTCGCGGTGATCGCCATCGACGACATGATCGCGTCGATCTTGCGCGCCTGCAGCGCCGGAATCATGCCGGAAAACTCCAGTTCGACCCATTCGCAGCGTGCGTGAATGCGCTTGCAGATTTCATTGCCGAGATCGACGTCGAAGCCCTTGAGACTGCCGTCCGGTGATTTCGCATCCATCGGCGGATAGGTCGGGTCGATGCCGAGACGAATCGTGTCGTTATCGCGTGCGAACGCGCCCTGGCTTGCGAAACCCAGTGCGGCAAGGAGAAGTATCAGCGAAGTCTTCATGACTAACGGGCCTATCGGTCGGCTGTGATGGGAGCATGCTGAATCGATCCTACGATGCGCCAGTGATACAAAAAAGTGCAAATCCGTCTATCATGATCACTTCTTCTGATCGCCAGATTTTCCGTCCCTGTCGACGATGGCCCTGACCATTTCCCAACTTCGCGTCTTCACGGCCGTGGCCGAGCACGGCAGCATCCGCGCCGCGTCGCGCGCGCTCGGCATCGCGCAAAGCGGGATCACGCAGCAATTGCAGAACCTCGAATCGATGCTCGGCGCCACGCTTTTCACGCGCACGAATCGCGGTATCGCGCTGACGGCGGTTGGGCAGCGCATGCTGCAACGCGCGGCGACGATTCTCGGCGAATGCGCGCGCGCCGAACATGAAGCGCAGCAACTGCGCGGCGAGTATGCCGGACAGGTCACGTTCGGCCTGACGACCGAGCCGTTGATCGACGCGGGCGCGCCCGTGCTGACAGAGTTTCGCGAGCGTTTTCCGCGCGTGGCCGCGCACATGCGTACGGGCACGTCGCGGATGATGATCCAGTGGATACGGGAGGGCACGCTCGACTTCGCCGTCGCGCTCGTGTCGAAGCACACGGATACGACCGATCTGTCCGTGACGAAGCTGTACCCTTCCGATCCCGTCGTCGTATGCCGGCGTGGTCATCCGATGGCGCAGGCGAAGTCGCTTGCCGAACTCGCGGATTGCTCATGGATCGCGACGCGCTCGCCCAATCTCACCGACGATCCGCAAGCGCACCGCCTCAACGACCTGTTCAAGAGCCACCGTCTCGCGCCGCCAAGAATCGTCTCGACGGTCGAAGGGCTGTTCGAGTCGCTGCATCTGGTCAGCGAGACGGACTGTCTGTCGCTGGAGGCAGCCGTGGTGACGAAGCGCGGCCCGTTCGCGCGCGTGCTGACCACGATCGACGTGCGCGAGCGCGTGGCCGCGCAGGACGTCTGCGTGCTGCAACGCGCCGCCGCGCCGCTCACGCCCGCCGCCCAGGAACTCGCGACGATGATCGCGTCGTACACGCGAACCGTGCGCTCGCGAAGTCATCGGACATAGTTGAGCCGGCAACCACCGCGCACGGTTCGGGCTCCCGTAAACCCTCACCTGAACCACGTTCCGCCCGCCTTGGCAGAAAACCGCGCGCGGTTGGCAGCATCGCGCGTATTAATGCTTTTGCCGCGCACGAGGGCCCTCCCTACACTTTGATCACACGCCGATCGCTCGCTTCGACACAGCGAACGGCCACCACCGATCACGTTCTGGAGAACCCGAAATGAGCGAAATCATCGCAGGCATCAAGATCCCCGACAGCAAGATGGCGCGCGAAGCGACGCAACTCGTGCGCGACACCGAAACCGATCTGCTCTATCACCACTCGCGCCGCGTGTTCCTGTTCGGCGCGCTGACCGGCGAGCGCAAGCTGTTGAAGTACGACCCGGAGTTGCTGTACATCGGCGCGATGTTCCATGACATGGGCCTGATGGAAAAATACAGCAGCGCGCACGACCGCTTCGAAGTCGACGGCGCAAACGTCGCGCGCAATTTTCTGCAGGGCTACGGCATCGACGAAAACGACATCGACATGGTGTGGGACGCGATCGCGCTGCACACCACACCAGGCATTCCGCAGTACAAGAAACCCGTGGTCGCGCTGGTGACGGCCGGCGTCGAAATGGACGTGCTGGGTCTCGCCTACGACGAGTTCTCGACGGAAGACCGCAAGCTGATCGTGGCGGCGCATCCGCGCGGCGAGAGCTTCAAGGAAAACATCATCGATGCATTCGCGAACGGCACCAAACACAAGCCGCTGACGACGTTCGGAAACGTAAAGGCCGATGTGCTCGCGCTGAAAGACCCGGAATACAAGCGCCTGAACTTCTGCAGCATCATTCTCGGCTCGGCGTGGAACGACTCGAACGTGCAGGCGGGCACGTGCCGCAATCCCGCGCACAACCACGGCTAAGCGCGACGGTCTCTTCTCTCCTCGTCAAGGTCTGTTGACGATCAAGCCGCTTGCAGTCTCCGCTCAAGCGTGCCTTTGAATCCGCGTTCTCGCGAGCGCGGATTCTTTTTGATTGCGAAGGAACTGCGAACCGATGTGTTCGCGCTTAACTCATCGCGCCGGAATCGCGCGTGACGACCGTCGAACGGTGTGCGAAGGCAACTCGCCGAACTGCGCCTTGTACGCACTGGCGAAATGCCCGAGGTGCACGAATCCCCATTGCGCGGCGGCATCGCTGACAGAGAGATCGGCCTGGCGCGTATCGAGCAACAGACGCCGAACCTGGGCGAGCCGCAACGAACGCACGTAGGCCAGAGGATTGGTTTGCACGACAGCCTGAAAGCTGTTCTGCACGGTGCGCCGGCTCACGCGCAACTGCGTGCAGAGACTTTGGATGTCGATGAGCTCGTCGGGATGGTTGATCACGAAGTCGTGAATGCGGCGCACGATATCGGCCTGACACGCATACGTCAGCCGGTTCGACGTCGCCGGCACGTGATACGCGAGCAGATCGACGAGCGCCTCGCTCACCTGGTTGCGCACTGCGTGCTGCGCGCGGACGTCGTCGAAGGCTTCGGGCTGCGCCAGCACGCGCTCGATCAGCGTCGCGAGCTGCAGCCCCGCGCGCGTGCATGCGGCATTCGGAATATCGAGCACTGTGCGGCGAAAGAGATTGTCGTCGAGATCGACACCCGCGCAATCGGCGACGCCCTGCAGCATGTCGGAGTCGACCACGACGCCGATCAACGCCATCTCGTCGGGCGAGTGGAATTCGAACGGCGTGCCGCCTTGCGCCATCACGAAGCCGCCGCGATCGATGCGCACGCCGCCGAACGAGAACGCGCCCGCGCCCGCGAGCGGGATGCCAAACGTCATATGGTTGTCCGGCAACTGCCCGCGCTGCACGACGCGCAGATTCGCCGACTCGTGGAACACCTGCACGCCGTCCAGCTCGATCTGCTTCACCGCGCTGCGAAACGTGCCCGAGCCGATCTGGTCGTAACGCTGATCCCAGCCCCGCAGCGCGGCCGCGTGGTCATCGGCATCGTTGAAGAACTGGTGATGGACGTACACGGTGCCCCCCAATCTCAAAAAACCGCCAAGTTGCGTAGAATAAACCGACCACGCGGTCGGGAAAATATGTCCGAGGGTATGTCCTGGGCATTTTCGTCGGCTGGGCGCGACAGTCCGTGGCTTCTCATGGACGCGGCGCTGATTGCCACATTCTAGCCAGCGTCAAAAATCCTCCGAAGCCTTCCAGAACACCAGGCGCGCTAAAGAAAATCCTTAATGCCCGGCTGTTACGCCGCCAGATTTACTTATATCCTAGCGAATCGCTTTTTTGCGCCTCGATATCCATGGTGATGACCCGATCCCGCACTGCCGCGCCGCTCGCGATGCATCGCAATCTGCCGATGCTGCTGTTGCGCGCGCGCGAACTCATGATGGCGCGGTTCCGTCCGTTGCTTACCGCGCAGGGGCTGACCGAGCAGCAGTGGCGCATCATTCGCGCGCTGCATGAGAACGGGCCGCTGGAGCCCCGGCAGATATGCGCGCTGTGCACGATTTCGAGTCCGAGTCTCGCGGGCGTGCTCGCGCGTATGGAAGATCTCGGGCATGTGACGAAAGAACGCTTCGAGGACGATCAAAGGCGCGTGCGCGTTTCGTTGACGGCGCAGAGCGAGGAGATCGTCGAGCGGATGAAGCCGATGCTGGAGGCGGAGTATCGGGCGCTGGAGGATAAGGTCGGAGAGAAGGTTGTCGGTGATTTGTATGCGGCGGTTGATGCGTTGATCAGGGAACTGGAGGTGGGGGAAAGCCGCGAGGCGGAGGAGGATGAACGCGGGGCGTAAGGCGAGTGGGTTTGCGGTGGTATCTGCGATTTGTTAGCGTGCTTCACGCTTCTTGGTTTGGTGTTTTAGGCTTTGCGATGGCATCCGCGATACGTTAGCGTGCTTCACGCTTCTTGATTTGGTGTTTTAGCCTTTGCGATGGCATCCGCGATACGTTAGCGTGCTCCGCGCTTCTTGGTTTGGTGTCTTAGGCTTTGCGCTGGCATCCGCGAATTGTTAGCTCGCTTCAAGCGTCGCCCCTGTGCGGGGCGGC
>NZ_JAGUUD010000065.1:0-48588 GCF_020177535.1 Paraburkholderia sp. XV
TTCTTTGCGGCGGCAAAGAAAAGTAGGTGCCGCCCCGCACAGGGGCGACGCTTGAGGCGAGCTAACGAATCGCGGATGCCAAAGTAAAGACAAGCACACCACGCGGCGTTGCCATCGCAAAGCAAAGCAAAGCAAAGCAAAGCAATGCAAACCAAAACGCTACACAGCATCACTTCCCAATAGAAGAAGCCTGAATACTTTCAGGCTGCAACTCAGCGATCTGATCGACGACCATCTTACCGATCAACCCATCAAGCTTGACCGAAGCACTCGAATACCGATCAACCCCAAGCCCACCCGTCTGATACCGCGCGGTGACAAGAATCCGCCCATGCTGAATCAGCGTGAGATCGATCATGGAAAGATACTGAGTCGGTTCGTCGCTGAACGAGCGGCGCCCGTAGTCGACAGACGCGTTGTACACGAGCCGCGCCTCGCACCCGGCCGGCGACGTCCCCGGGTTATACACATCCGAGCGAATCCCGCGCTTATCGAGCGCAAGCTGCAACGCAGGCACGAAGTCGCCAACCGAAACCAGCTGGTTCACCTCGATGCAAACCGCGCTGATCTTCGCGCGCCGTCCGTTGATGAACGTCGGCGACGAATAATTCGACGCGATCGCGTAGCCCGCCTGAATCACGGAACCCGTCGCATCGGCGGCCGTGATCAGCGTCCACGCGCAACCGCCCAGCGACATCAAACAACACGCCGCGAGCGAGAACCGCAAAACATGCGCGAATGAAGTGACGATCACGATGCGCTCGCGAGCAGACTGAGTGAGATAACGTCGGGCCGTGTCAGGAACGCTCAGCGCGCAATGCGCAGACGCAGTTCGTTCTGGCCTTGCACGCTCGCCGTGACGCTCACGCGGCGATCGGCCGTCTTCACGATGAAGTGCTGGCGCGTCGGCGTGTTGATGTCGTGCACGACGTTCGGGAAGCACGCAGCGATATCCGCGCCGATTTCTTCGAGCGGATCGTTAACGAAGCCGTCGGCTTCCCAGTGCGCGCGCCAGCGGCAGTCGTACGAATGCGCGTTGGCGCGGCAGTCGTCGATCGGATCGACGCCCGGCAGCGTCGCGGCAGGCTCGTCGCGCAGCTTCTTGAAGTCGGCGGACGACACGATGTGCGACAGCGCAGGGCAGACGTCGGCGGGCTCGGCCTGCTTCACAGGCGTGGTCTGCGCGGCGTTCGCAGCCGTCGCAAACAGTAGCGCGGCCGTGGCCGTCAGCGCGGCGTCGCGGCCGGACTGCGTGAGACGAAGAGACAAACGGGAAAGCGAGGGGAGGCGGCGGTCGAATGACATGGCAGGTATTTCCAGTGACGTTGAAATTGCGTCGCGGGCTGCGCCAGGGGAGCGTTTGGCCCACGATGCAATCGTCGCTGGAAATGCCCGCGCGCAAAGCACGGAACAGCGCATGCGCTTCGAAAGTGCTTTCGAACTGTTCGAGAGTCTTTCAGGATGTTGCGCCGGCTGCGAGTGCGTAAGACTCGCGCGCCGCTCAACCGAGCGTCAGCCCGCCATCGACATGAATCACCTGACCCGTGATGTGGCGCGCGGAGTCGGAAAGCAGAAAGGCGATCAGCGCGGCAACGTCGTCGGGTTCGGCGACCTGCCCGAGCGGCGTCGCTTCCGCCGCACGTGCCCACGCGGGCGCATTCTCCGCGCTAGGTCCGCGGTCCTTGCGCGTATAACCCGGCGCGACGCAATTCACCGTGACCCCGTGCTGCGCAAGTTCGGCGGCCGCCGTTTTTGCCAGCGACTCGAGCGCGGCTTTCGCGGCAGCCGTGCCGGCAAACGCCGAGTCCGCGCGATAGCGATGCGCGACGAACGAACTCACGGCCACGACGCGCCCGCGTTTCGATGTTTCGAGCGCAGGCGCCGCCCGTTTGACGAGCGCGGCGAACGCAGCGGGCATCGCCGCGAACGACTCCGCGAGCGCATCGAAATCCAGCGTGCCGATGGTTTGACGCTGGGCGTGTCCCGCGTTGGCCACGATCTGGTCGAGCGCGCCAAAACGCGCGAGCGTCTGATGAACGGCATGTTCGGACGCGCCGCGTTCGGCGAGATCGGCGAGCACCGTTGCGCACGTCGCGCCGCTCGCCGCGCAGGTCGCCGCGACCTGATCGAGCCGCGCACGCGATGCATCGTCGGCGCCGCGCGCGTGCAGCATCAGCGCGACGCGCGGCGCGGCGATGCGCCGGGCGAGCGCGGCGCCGATGCCGGAGCCCGCGCCCGTCACCAGCACGACGCTCTCGAACGACGCGTCGCTCACGCGGCCTCGCGCTCGACCGCGCGCTCGATGAACAGCGTATGGTCGTGGAACGCTTCGAGCGTCTTGCGATGCGCGACGCTGACAATCGCCGCGTTCGGCAGACGCTCGATCAGCGCGTTGTAGATGATGCTTTCGTTCTCGGGATCGAGCGCGCTCGTCGCTTCGTCGAGGAACAGGAAGTCAGGCTGTTGCAGCAACGCGCGCGCTGCGGCAAGACGTTGCTGCTCGCCCGGCGACAGCGAGCGTTCCCAATGCGCCGATTCGCCGAGGCGCTCCGCTAGTTCAGGCAAGCGGCACACCGCGAGCACGTCGCGGCACGCTTCGTCCGAATAGGCGGAAGCCTCCGACGGATAACAGAGCGCCGCCTTCAGCGTGCCGATGGGCAGATAGCTGCGTTGAGGGATGAACAGCAGCTTTGCATCCGCGGGCTTTTCGATCGTGCCTTCGCCGAATGGCCACAGGCCCGCGAGCGTGCGCATCAAGGTGCTCTTGCCCGCGCCCGAAGGCCCGCGCACCAGCCAGCGCGTTTTCGGCGCGATGGTGAACGAGCCGACGTTCGCCATCGGCTCGCCGTTGGGACGCTGCAGACGGAGATTCGTCACTTCGATCGAATCGGTATCCGTGACGTGCACGTTGATGCCGCCGTGCGCGGTGCCTTCGACGACCGACTCATGCAGATGCTGCGAGCGCATCACGCGATGGAATTCCCGCAGACGGTTGACGGTGGCGCGCCACTCGGCGAGTGAATCGTAATTGTTGATGAACCAGGAGAATGAATCGCTGACCGTGCCGAACGCGCCCGTCACCTGCTGGTACATGCCGAACGAGATGCTCTTCGAAAAGTATTTCGGCGCCGCCGCGATGTACGGAAAGACGATAGCCAGCTGCGAGTAACTGATGACGACGATATTGAAGCGCCGCGTGAAGCGCATGATGAGGCGCCAGTTTTCGCGGATGTGCGAGAACACGCCCTTGAGCTGCTGCTCTTCCGAGCGCTCGCCCTGATACAGCGCGATCTGATCGGCGTTTTCGCGGATGCGGATCAGCGAGAAACGGAAGTCGGCTTCCACACGCTGTTGCTGGTAGTTGATCGACACCAGCGGATGGTTGACCTTATGCGTGACCCACGAGCCGACGGCCGCGTAGATCAGCGCCGCCCACACCATGTAACCCGGAATCGAAAACTCCGTGCCGAACATGTGGAACGCGAACGCGCCCGACAGATTCCACAGGATCACGATGAACGAGAACAGCGTGACCGTGGTCGACAGCAGGCCGAGCGACAGATTCAGCGAAGCGCTGGCCAACCCTTGCAGGTCGGCGGAAACCCGCTGGTCGGGGTTGTCGGCGAGATTGTCGCGCTCGATCCGGTAGTACGCGCGATCACCCAGCCAGTCGTTCAGATAGCGGTTGGTGAGCCACTGCCGCCAGCGGAATTCGAGCATTTGCCGGAAGTAGGTCCGGTACGAGCCGAGCAGGATCAGCGCGAGCGCAATGACCGTGAACTGCAGCAGCGAATATTTGAAGACGGGATAGTTGTACTGCTGGATCGCGTCGAAGAACGTGCGCTGCCAGCTGTTGAACCAGACGTTGGCCGCGACCATCGTCATATTCATCGCGATGACGAGCGCGAGCAGGCCCCGCGCTTTCCATCGATCCTCGGACACCCAGTAGGGCTTGATGAGGCCCCACGCGGTGATGTCCGCCGGATTTTTCGAGTTGTCGATCATAAGCATCCTTTCATACGGTCAGCCGGGCGGCGACGGGACGCATTGCGCAGCGGCTTGGTGCTGCTGTCGCATCCCGCCGGGTTGATGGCCCGGCTGCGATTGTTCCGGCACCGACTTAATCTGAACTTAAGCGGACGTTTCACCTCGCCTCGGCACAGCCGCGCAAACCCGACAAAGGCCTTGCACTGGCGCGGCATTCCGTCCGCATTGACGCGTGCCATTGTGCCAGAGCAACAGGGAACCTCGCCAAAATCAGCCGCGGCCGATTGAGGTCTGCCCGGGTTTGCGGCGCGCGCAGCTTTTATGGTCTAATGGTCCGGACGAAACAGGGGTGCTTCGTGCGCTGGCAGTCGCTGCAGCGAGGCTGAGAGAGACCCTTCGCACCCGATCCGGGTAATACCGGCGCGGGAAGTTTTCGGGAAGTATTTCCTGGAAGTTCTCCTTCCGCCGGGGCAGCGTTCCCGTTTTTCGTGAGCGCCCATGCCCGGCTGGCCTTGCCCGCCGGTTTCGTCCTTGGGTACGTGCGCACTTTGCCGTACGGAAAGGATTCGATGACCGCTCATTTTTCACCTATTCGCTTTATGGCTGCGGGTTACGCCCGTCGCTTCGTCGTCGGCGCGCGGTTTGCGGCGCGGCAGGTTCGCTTTGGAGCCGCACGATGAGGACTTCTGCTCAACCGGATTTCGCCGTAATCGGCGGCGGGCTGTGCGGGCGTCTCGTCGCGTGGCAACTCGCGGGCGAAGGGCATCGCGTGGCGCTTTATGAGCGCGGCGACGCGGCGGGCTCGCAGGCGGCCGCGTGGGTGGCCGCCGCGATGCTCGCGCCGCTCGCCGAGGCCGCCAGCGCTGAACTGCTGATTACGCGGCTGGGCGCGGCGTCGCTGGAAACGTGGCCGACCTTGCTCGCGCAATTGCCCGAGCCGGTGTTTTTCCAGCGCAACGGCTCGCTGATCGTCTGGCATCACAGCGATCGCGCCGAGGCGCCGCTCTTCGAGCGGCGGCTGCGCGCCAACGCGCCCGCCGAACTGCTCGACGGCGGACTCGTCGCGCTGGCAGGCGCGCAGGTCGGCGCGGCCGAGCCCGCGCTCGCCGGCCGCTTCACGCAAGGCTGGCTGCTGCCGCACGAGGGCCAGCTCGATAACCGCCAGGTGCTGTCGGCGCTGGCTGCGGGACTGGCGCAACGGGGTGTCGAGACACACTGGAACACGTCCGTCGACGACGGCGCGTTGCCGCCCGCGAAGGTTACGATCGATTGCCGCGGGCTGGGCGCGAAGCCCGTCATGCCGACGCTGCGCGGCATCCGCGGCGAAGTCGCGCGCGTGCACGCGCCCGGCATCGATCTGACGCGCCCGGTGCGCCTGCTGCATCCGCGCTATCCGCTCTATATCGCGCCGAAGCAGGACGATCTCTATGTGATCGGCGCGACGGAAGTGGAGGGCGAGGATATGTCGCCCGTCAGCGTGCGCTCGGCGCTCGAATTGCTGAGCGCGGCATTTTCGGTTCATCCCGGTTTCGGCGAGGCGCGCATTCTCGAACTGAACTCGCAATGCCGGCCCACCTTGCCCGACCATCGTCCCGTGCTGCTGTGGGACGGCGCGAGCACGCTGCGCGTGAACGGGCTGTACCGGCACGGCTACATGATCGTGCCCGAAGTCGCGGGCGAAGCAGTGCGGCTCGCGTCGGCGCTGCTCGATGGCCGGGTCGCCGATTCCGACGGTTTTGCCGACTGGCAGCGCAACGCGCGCTGGAGCGAGCTGTTCCGGCTGGACCGCGAGCCCGCCGTCACTCTCAATGTTTGAACTCATAGACATGGACATTCAGATCAATCAGAAGCCGCTGTCGCTGCCCGAAGGCGCGACCGTCGCCGACGCGCTCAGCGCGTACGGCGCGCGGCCCCCGTTCGCCGTCGCGCTGAACGGCAATTTCGTCGCGCGTGGGCAGCATGCGGCGCGCGCGCTGCAGGCGGGCGACAAGCTCGACGTCGTGCATCCCGTCGCGGGCGGCTGAAGCTGAAGTTGCAGCCAAAGCCAGGCCACGAGACGCAAGCCACTGACAAGGAATCACACATGAACTCACACGCGAACGCACCCGCCGACGCGCTCACGCTTTACGGCGAAACCTTCCAGAGCCGCGTGCTGCTGGGCACGTCGCGCTATCCGTCGCTGCAGTCGCTGTCGGATTCGATCGCGGCGTCGAAGCCGGGCATGGTGACGGTCGCGCTGCGCCGGCAGATGAGCGAGGGCGGCGCGGAAGCCGGCTTCTTCGATCTGCTCAAGCGCCACGGCGTGCCGCTGCTGCCGAACACGGCCGGCTGCCAGACGGTGAGCGAGGCGGTGACGACGGCGCACATGGCGCGCGAAGTCTTCGATACCGACTGGATCAAGCTCGAACTGATCGGCGACGACTACACGCTGCAGCCCGACCCGGTCGGCCTGATCGAAGCGGCCGCGCAACTGGTGAAGGACGGCTTCAAGGTGCTGCCGTATTGCACGGAAGATCTCGTGATCGGACGGCGTCTGCTCGATGCGGGCTGTGAAGCGCTGATGCCGTGGGGTGCGCCGATCGGCACGGGCAAGGGCGTCGTGAATCCGTATGGCTTGCGCGTGCTGCGCGAGCGTTTGCCCGACGTGCCGCTGATCGTCGACGCGGGCCTCGGCGTGCCGTCGCATGCATGCCAGGTGATGGAATGGGGCTTCGACGGCGTGCTGCTGAACACGGCCGTGTCGCAGGCCACGCATCCGGAGACGATGGCACGCGCCTTTGCAATGGGCGTCGAAGCCGGCCGCGAGGCTTATCTCGCCGGCCCGATGGCCGAACGTGAAACTGCCCACGCGAGCACGCCTGTCGTCGGCATGCCGTTCTGGCATCAGGATGGGAGCGCTGCGGCATGACGGAGACACTGAAACTCGCGGGCCGCGATCTGTTCTGGCCACCCGCCGACGAACTCACGGAAGCGGCCGAACGCATCCGGGCGCACCTCGGCGACTGGCCGCCGACGCACGTCGACTGGCGTATCTGCCTGACGCCGCCCGACGACGCGAATGGCGGCGACCTGATCGTCTTCACCGACCTGAAGCAAAGCAGCGCGCAGCATGTCGAGCAGATCGCGCGCTGGCAGACCCAGGGCGCGGGTGTGATCGAGGCCGCCGAAGGTCGGGCGGTGCTGCATCTGGGCGGCGTGCGCTATCAGCTGGAAGGCCATCTCGCGGAAGACTGGATTGCCGCGCTCGCAGCGTTCCTCGATTGCGGCTTCGATCCGCACGATGCGCTGGTGCTCGCGCTCGCGTGGCGTGACGGCGACGAAACAAGGTCCGACGATGCGTGGCCTTGCGACATGTCGCACTTCCCGCGCGTCGCCGGTTTGCCGGACGCGCCTGCGCAAGCTTTCGCTGCATGTCCGGACGCACTCGGCCTCTACGCCGTGCTGCCGACCGCGGAATGGGTCGAGCGCGTGGCCGGGTTCGGCGTGAAGACGTTGCAACTGCGTCGCAAGACGGCTGAGCCGGAAGAACTGAAGCGGGAAATCGCACGTTCGGTCGCGGCGGGCCGCGAGCATGGCGCGTGCGTTTTCATCAACGATCACTGGCAGGCGGCCATCGACGCGGGCGCGTACGGCGTGCACCTCGGTCAGGAAGACGTGCATACGGCGGATCTGCATGCGCTGTCGAAGGCGGGCGTGCGCCTCGGCCTGTCGACGCACGGTTACTACGAAATGCTGACCGCGCTGCACTTCCGTCCGAGCTACATCGCGCTCGGCGCAGTGTTCCCGACCACGACGAAAGTGATGCCGACCGCGCCGCAAGGTCTGGCAAGGCTCGCACGCTACGTGAAACTTCTGGACGGCGTCGTGCCGCTCGTCGCGATCGGCGGGATCAGCGGCGATGTGCTGCCGCAAGTGCTCGCTACCGGCGTGAAAAGCGCCGCCGTGGTGCGCGCGATCACGGAAGCTGCCGATCCCGCATCGGCCGCTGCGACGTTACAGAAAGCGTTTTTACAACAAAAAGTTTAGAAAAGTTAAATCGTTAGCGTCGTCAAGGCAGGGTTTGCACGAAGGCCCTATAATTCGGCCTTCCGTGTAAAAGGACTGTCAGCTACGTGCCTTCCTCTTCCGAGACCCTCCTTGAGCTGCGCGACGTCGACTTCGGCTATGGCGAGCGGCTCGTCCTGTCGAACCTGAATCTGCGCTTCAAACGCGGCCAGGTGGTCGCGGTCATGGGCGGCTCGGGATGCGGCAAGACGACCGTGCTGCGGCTGATCGGCGGCCTGGTGCGCGCGCAGCGCGGCCAGGTGATGTTCCACGGGCAGGACATCGGCGCGCAGACGCGTGACGGCCTGTACGCGCTGCGTCGCAAGATGGGCATGCTGTTTCAGTTCGGCGCGCTGTTCACCGACATGTCGGTGTTCGAAAACGTCGCCTTCGCCCTGCGCGAGCACACCGATCTCCCCGAAGAACTGATCCGCGACCTCGTGTTGATGAAGCTCAACGCGGTCGGCCTGCGCGGCGCACGCGACCTCGCGCCGTCGGAGATTTCGGGCGGCATGGCCCGCCGCGTGGCGCTGGCCCGCGCCATCGCACTCGATCCCGAACTGATGATGTACGACGAGCCGTTCGCCGGTCTCGACCCCATTTCGCTCGGCATCACGGCCAACCTGATCCGCGCGCTCAACACGGCGCTCGGCGCGACGTCGATCCTCGTCACGCACGACGTGCCCGAATCGTTCGCGATCGCCGACTACGTCTACTTCCTCGCCAACGGCGGCGTCCTCGCGGAAGGCACGCCGGCCGAGCTGCGCGCGTCGACCGACCCGACCGTGCGCCAGTTCATCGACGGCACGCCCGACGGCCCGTTCAAATTTCACTATCCGAGCAACACGCCGCTCGCTGCGGATTTCGGCATTGGCGGAGGCCGCGCATGATCAGCTTCATCGGCCGTTCCGTCATTTGCGGGCTCGGGCAAACGGGTTATGCGACGCGCATGTTTCTGCGCCTCGTGCTCGAATTTTTCCCGCTGCTGCGCCGTCCGCGTCTTGTCACGAAGCAGATCCACTTCGTGGGTAACTATTCGCTGGTGATCATCGCTGTGTCGGGGCTGTTCGTCGGCTTCGTGCTCGGCTTGCAGGGTTACTACACGCTCAACCGCTACGGTTCCGAACAGGCGCTCGGGCTGCTCGTCGCGCTGTCGCTGGTGCGCGAGCTCGGTCCCGTCGTGACGGCGCTGCTGTTCGCCGGTCGCGCGGGCACGTCGCTCACGGCCGAAATCGGCCTGATGAAGGCGGGCGAGCAACTGACGGCGATGGAGATGATGGCCGTCGATCCTCTGAAAGTGGTCGTCGCGCCGCGCATGTGGGCGGGCATCATTTCGATGCCGATTCTCGCGGCGATTTTCAGTGCGGTGGGCGTGCTCGGCGGTTACGTGGTGGGCGTGCTGATGATCGGCGTCGACGCCGGCGCGTTCTGGTCGCAGATGCAGGGTGGGGTCGATGCGTATCGCGACGTCGGCAACGGTGTGATCAAGAGCATCGTGTTCGGCTTCGCGGTGACGTTCATCGCGCTCTACCAAGGCTACGAAGCGAAGCCCACGCCGGAAGGCGTGTCGCGCGCGACGACCAAGACAGTCGTCTACGCGTCGCTGGCCGTGCTCGGCCTCGATTTCCTGCTGACCGCGCTGATGTTCAGCTAGGCGGTGGCGAGCCAGGCTTCGCGCGGTGCGCCGCGCAGCGCTCACGCCGCGGCGGCATAGATTCTCTTTGGGATGACGATGAAAAAAACTGCTCTCGATTTCTGGGTAGGTCTGTTCGTGGTGCTCGGCTTCATTGCGTTGCTGTTCCTCGCGCTGAAGGCCGGCAACATGAGCTCGCTGTCGTTTCAGGCGACATACCCGGTCAAGCTGAAGTTCGACAATATCGGCGGCCTCAAGGTGCGCGCGCCCGTGAAGAGCGCGGGCGTGACGGTGGGCCGCGTCGAATCGATCGGCTTCGACAGCAATTCGTATCAGGCGCTCGTGACGCTCGATCTCGACAAGCAGTATCAGTTTCCGAAAGACACGTCCGCGAAGATTCTGACGTCGGGCCTGTTGGGCGAGCAGTACATCGGTCTTGAGCCGGGTGGCGACAGCGAAATGCTGAAAGCCGGCGACACGATCACGATGACCCAATCGGCAATCGTCCTGGAGAATCTGATCGGGCAGTTCCTGTATAGCAAGGCAGCGGATTCGGGCGCTGCCAAACCCGGTGCGTCCGCTGCGGCACCTGCGCCTGCGGAGCCGGCTCCTGCAGCGCCGGCTGCGGCTGCTTCGGGTGCATCCGGCCAATAAGGAGAACAACAATGAACACGACACGCTTACGTGTCGCGGGGATCACGCTGGCGGTGGCAGCCCTGGCGGGTTGCGCAACCGTTCAGAATCCGACGAAGGAAGATCCGATCGAGGGCTTCAACCGTACGGTCTTCACCTTCAACGACACGCTCGACAAGTACGCGTTGAAGCCGGTCGCGAAGGGCTATGTGTTCGTCACGCCGCAACCGGTGCGTGACAGCGTCACGAACTTCTTCTCGAACATCGGCGACGTGTACATCGCGGCGAACAATCTGCTGCAGCTGAAGATCGCCGACGGCGTATCGGACATCATGCGGATCGTGATCAACACGATCTTCGGCGTCGGCGGTCTGTTCGACGTCGCGACGCTCGCGAAGCTGCCCAAGCACGACAACGACCTCGGCCTGACGCTCGGCCACTACGGCGTGCCGGCGGGTCCGTATCTGGTGTTGCCGCTGTTCGGGCCGAGCACGGTGCGCGACGGCGTGGGCATGGTGGGCAACTACTTCATCAACCCGCTCACGTACGTGCAGCCGGACAGCGTGAGCTGGGCGCTCTACGGTCTGAACGTGGTCAACACGCGCGCGAACCTGCTGAACGCAAGCGACGTGCTCGAAGGTGCGGCGCTCGACAAATACTCGTTCGTGCGTAACGCGTATCTGCAGCGCCGCCGCTATCTGCTGACGGGCGGCAATGCGTCCACGGGGCTGCCGGACTACGGTAGCGAAGCACCGCTGCCGAAATACGAAGACGTCGACGGCGGCGCGGCAACGACGCCTGCGCCCGCGCCGGCTTCGGCGCCGCAGGCGGCTTCGGGCGCGTCTTCCAACGATGCAGCGGGCGCCGCGCAGCCCGCGTCGGAAACCGACGCGCCGCCGACGGTCCCCGGCGGCCAGATCGTGCCGCCGGCGCACTTCGGCTACCCGTCGCTGAAGCTGCACTGAGGCATGGCACATGCGAGCGGCGTATCCGTCTGTCGTAACACTCGGATACGTTTCTCGCAGTTTGGGCGTGGATTGCGGCTGAACTCGCGTGATATCGTCGCCTCCAACCTAAGCTTATTTTTTTTGCAGGACTGGAAATGAAAAAATTCTTCTTCTTTATCCCGTTTATTGCAGCTCTCTTTGCGTTCAGCGGCGCGGCGTCCGCGCAAGCCGTCGACAGCAGCAACCCGGACACGATGGTCAAGACCGTCACGCAGCAGGTGATCGACGCCGTGCGCGCCGACAAGACGATCCAGAGCGGCAATATCGGCGCCGTCACGAAGCTCGTGAACGAGAAGATTCTTCCGTACACGGACTTCCGCCGCACGACGCAGCTCGCGATGGGCCGCAACTGGCGCACGGCGACGCCGGAGCAGCAGAACGCCGTCGTCGAGCAGTTCAAGACGCTGTTGATCCGTACGTATTCTGGCGCGCTGGCTCAGGTGAGGGATCAGGAAATCCAGTACAAGCCGTTCCGCGCGAGCCCGGAAGACACCGACGTGGTGGTCCGCTCGGTCGTGATGAACAACGGCTCGCCCGTCGAACTCGACTACCGTCTGTACAAGACGCCGCAAGGCTGGCGCGTGTATGACCTGAACGTGCTCGGCGCATGGCTGATCCAGGCGTACCAGCAGCAGTTCAACGAGCAGATCCAGAAGAGCGGCGTCGACGGTCTGATCCAGTTCCTGACGGCACGCAACCAGCAACTCGCGAACGGCAAACAGTCGTGAACAACTTCGTCAGCGCGCCGGTGAGCACGCCCGTCAACACGTTCGAAACCGGCAGCACCTTGACCCACGCGAGCGCGAAGGCCGCGCTCGAGGCCGGTCTCGCGCGCATCGGCGGCGGCGCGACGGCGGTCGACTGCGCGGCACTCACGCAATTCGATTCGTCGGCGCTTGCCGTGCTGCTCGCATGGCAACGCGCGGCGAGCGCGCGCGGCACGCCGCTCGTCGTCGTCAACCTCCCTGCGGGGCTGTCCAGTCTCGCGCAAGCCTACGGTGTCGATACCCTCATCACCGTACGACATTGACGCTCACGCGTCAGTGAGTCGCGCCGCGTTTCAAGCTTTGCGCTGGCTCACGTTCTCCCAAGGCAAGTCGGCCGGTTCGACTTTTGCCCTATAATCAAACGTTTTTTGGCGCGTGGCCGTTTCATCCCGCATCGCGGAAACGGCCGTAGAGGTTGCAAGATAGCGCAAGCGGTCTTTTGCACCCGGCCCCAATTTCGTTCCCCCATGCTTTCGCGCCCTTGCCGGGCGACCTATCAGGCGCTGTCCACCTTGACGGCGCACAGTCATGTCAGCGATTGAAATTCGTAACGTCAGGAAGCGCTACAAGGATCTGCAAGCGCTCAAAGGCGTCAGCTTCACCGTCGAACAAGGCGAATTCTTCGGGCTGCTCGGTCCGAACGGCGCCGGCAAGACGACGCTCATCAGCATCCTCGCCGGTCTCGCCCGCGCCGATGAAGGCAGCATCACGGTTCACGGCCACCACGTCGTCGACGACTTTCGTCTTGCGCGCCGCGCGCTCGGCGTCGTGCCGCAGGAACTCGTGTTCGATCCGTTCTTCACCGTGCGCGAGACGCTGCGCATCCAGTCGGGCTACTTCGGCTTGCGCAAGAACGACGACTGGATCGACGAAGTGATGGCCAATCTCGATCTCACCGAAAAAGCCGACGCGAACATGCGCGCGCTGTCGGGCGGGATGAAGCGCCGCGTGCTGGTCGCGCAGGCGCTGGTGCACCGGCCACCCGTGATCGTGCTCGACGAGCCGACGGCAGGCGTCGATGTCGAACTGCGCCAGACGCTGTGGAAATTCATCTCGCGCCTGAACCGCGAAGGGCACACGATCGTGCTGACCACGCACTATCTGGAAGAAGCCGAATCGCTGTGCGACCGCATCGCGATGCTGCGGCGCGGTGAAGTCGTCGCGCTGGAACGCACGAGCACGCTGCTTGAACGTTTCGCCGGCACGCAACTGTTCATCCGTTTCGCGCAGGGCGTGCTGCCCGCCGAATTGCGGGCGCTCGAAGTCGATCCCACCAATGTCAACGGACGTCAACATCTGCTGCGCCTGTCGAGCTACGACGACGTGGAGCGCATCCTCGCGCAATGCCGCACGGCGGGTTGTACGTTCGAGGAAATCGAGGTCCGCAAGGCCGACCTCGAAGACGTGTTCATGCAGGTGATGAACGGGCCGGAAGTGGTCGAGGGGTTGGCATGAGCGGTTTCCGTACGTTGTTCTACAAGGAGCTACTGCGCTTCTGGAAAGTCTCGTTCCAGACGGTGCTCGCGCCCGTCGTTACGGCATTGCTGTATCTGACCATTTTTGGCCACGCGCTGCGCGATCACGTGCAGGTCTATCCGGGTGTGCTGTACACGAGCTTTCTCGTGCCGGGCCTCGTGATGATGAGCGTGCTGCAGAACGCGTTCGCGAACAGTTCGTCGTCGCTGATCCAGTCGAAGATCACGGGCAATCTGGTGTTCGTGCTGCTGCCGCCGCTCTCGCATTGGGAAATGTACGGCGCGTATGTGCTCGCGGCTGTGGTGCGCGGATTGAGCGTCGGGCTGGGCGTATTCATCGTCACGGTCTGGTTCATTCCGATGAGCTTCAGCGCGCCGCTTTATATCATCGCGTTCGCGGTGCTCGGTTCGGCGATTCTCGGCACGCTCGGTCTGATCGCGGGCATCTGGGCCGAGAAGTTCGACCAGCTCGCCGCGTTCCAGAATTTTCTGATCATGCCGCTCACGTTTTTGTCGGGCGTGTTCTACTCGACGCATACGCTGCCGCCCGTGTGGCGCGAAATCTCGCGGCTGAACCCGTTTTTCTACATGATCGACGGCTTTCGTTATGGCTTCTTCGGTATGTCGGATATCAATCCGCTATGGAGCCTTCTGATTGTCGGCGGTTTCTTCGTCGTGGTGGCCGTGCTGGCGATGCGCATGCTCGCTTCCGGCTTCAAGCTGCGTCACTAGGAGCACTCATGCTACCCACTCCCGAACAGGTCAAGAATTACATCGCGGCCGGCCTTCCTTGCGAGCATCTCGAAGTGGAAGGCGACGGCCAGCATTTCTTCGCGACCATCGTGTCGCCGAATTTCGAAGGCAAGCGACTGATTCAACGGCATCAACTCGTCTATGCGGCGCTTGGCGACCGCATGCGCGAAGAGATCCACGCGCTCAGCATGAAAACGCTGACGCCCACCGAATGGCAAAGCGCCTGACTCGCGTATCGACACTACGCGGAAACACCTGCTGTCTGTCGGAGGACGGCGCTCGATAACCTGGCTGCAAGAGCGGAAGAACAAGCTGCACAAAAAAGCTTTAGACGTGGCTGCAAATTAGCTGGAACATTAGTGCGACTTACACAAGAGAATCGCGACGCCGCAAACGGCGCCGCAGCAACCGCCCACAACAAGACGCCCGCAGGCGGACGGGCAGATCAGGAACAAACAGGCATGGACAAACTCGTGATTGAAGGCGGGCAAAAGCTCGCTGGTGAGATCGTTGTTTCGGGTGCGAAGAACGCGGCGTTGCCGATCCTTTGCGCAGGCTTGTTGAGCGCGGAGCCCGTTCATCTCGAGAACGTGCCCGATCTGCAGGACGTGCGCACGACGCTCAAACTGCTCGGCCAGATGGGCGTCCGCACGGAAAGCAGCGACGGAAAGGTGCTGCTCGACGCTTCGAAGGTCGACAATCTGGTCGCGCCGTACGAACTCGTGAAGACGATGCGCGCGTCGATTCTGGTGCTCGGCCCGCTGGTCGCGCGCTTCGGCGAGGCGAAGGTGTCGCTGCCGGGCGGCTGCGCAATCGGCGCACGTCCGGTCGACCAGCACATCAAGGGCCTGCAGGCGATGGGCGCCGAGATCAACATCGAGCACGGCTTCATCGAAGCGCGCGCGAAGCGTCTGAAGGGCGCGCGCATCATCACCGACATGATCACCGTCACGGGCACCGAAAACCTGCTGATGGCAGCCGTGCTCGCGGAAGGCGAGACGGTCATCGAGAACGCCGCGCGCGAGCCGGAAGTCGGCGATCTGGCCAATCTGCTGGTCGCGATGGGCGCGAAGATCGACGGCATCGGTACGGACCGCCTCGTGATTCAGGGCGTCGACAAGCTGCACGGCGCCACGCACACGGTCGTACCGGATCGTATCGAAGCGGGCACGTTCCTGTGCGCGGTCGCGGCGGCGGGCGGCGACGTCACGTTGCGTCACGTGCGTCCGCAGATTCTCGAAGCCGTGACCGACAAGCTGCGCGAAGCAGGCGTGACGATCGAAGAGGGCGACGACTGGATGCGCGTGCGCATGAGCCAGCGTCCGAAGGCCGTGTCGTTCCGCACGTCGGAATACCCGGCGTTCCCGACCGACATGCAGGCACAGTTCATGGCGCTCAACGCACTGGCGGAAGGCACGTCGCAAGTGGTCGAAACGATCTTCGAAAACCGCTTCATGCACGTGCAGGAACTGAACCGTCTCGGCGCGAACATCACGATCGACGGCAAGACGGCGCTCGTCAACGGCGTCGAGAAACTGTCGGGCGCGAAGGTGATGGCCACCGATCTGCGCGCGTCGGCGAGTCTGGTGATCGCGGGCCTGTGCGCCGATGGCGAAACGCTGATCGACCGCATCTACCACCTGGATCGCGGCTACGACCGGATGGAATCGAAACTCACCGCAGTCGGCGCGAAGGTGCGCCGCATCAAGGGTAATCAGGCATGAGCGAATTGCCGCAAACGTCGTCGTCGCCAGCAGTGGGCAAGCCGCTGACGCTCGCGCTGTCGAAGGGCCGCATCTTCGAGGAAACGGTGCCGCTGCTCGCGGCAGCGGGCATCGAAGTGACGGAAGACCCGGAAACGTCGCGCAAGCTGATTCTGCCGACCACAGATCCGAACCTGCGCGTCATCATCGTGCGCGCCACCGACGTGCCGACGTACGTCGAATACGGTGCCGCCGATTTCGGCGTCGCGGGCAAGGACGTGCTGATCGAGCACGGCGGCGGCGGTTTGTATCAGCCGATCGATCTGGACATCGCGCGCTGCCGGATGTCGGTGGCGGTCGCCGCCGGCTTCGACTACGCGAACGCGGTGCGCCAGGGCGCGCGCCTGCGCGTCGCCACGAAGTATGTGCAGGTGGCGCGCGAACACTTCGCAGCCAAGGGCGTGCACGTCGATCTGATCAAGCTGTATGGATCGATGGAGCTCGCGCCGCTGGTGGGTCTCGCCGACGCGATCGTCGACCTGGTCAGCTCGGGCGGCACGCTGCGCGCCAACAATCTTGTCGAGGTCGAGGAGATCATGCAGATCTCGTCGCGCCTCGTAGTGAACCAGGCGGCGCTGAAGCTCAAGCGCGCCGCGCTGGCGCCCATTCTCAACGCGTTCGAGCGCGCGTCGCAACGCACCGACGCAACGGCCTGACGCAAAGGCCCGCAGCCGAGTCTGACTCGCGCGCCTTACCGAAACGGATACCAGCATGTCTATCAAGATTCGCAAACTCGATTCCAGCACTGAGAATTTCCAGAAGTCGCTGCATGCGGTGCTCGCGTTCGAAGCGAGCGAAGACGAAGCGATCGAACGCTCGGTCGCGCAGATTCTGGCCGACGTGAAGGCGCGCGGCGATGCCGCCGTGCTCGACTATACGAACCAGTTCGACCGCCTGAATGCGAAAGATGTCGGCGCGCTCGAACTGCCGATGGCGGAACTGGAAGCGGCACTGGAAGGCCTGGAACCGAAGCGCCGCGCGGCGCTCGAAGCGGCGGCGGCGCGCGTGCGCGGCTATCACGAGAAGCAGAAGATCGAATGCGGCAGCCATAGCTGGCAGTACACGGAAGCCGACGGCACCGTGCTTGGCCAGAAGGTGACGCCGCTAGACCGTGCGGGTATTTACGTGCCGGGCGGCAAGGCGGCGTATCCGTCGTCGGTGCTGATGAACGCGATTCCGGCGCGTGTGGCCGGCGTGCGCGAAATCGTCATGGTCGTGCCGACCCCGGACGGCGTGAAGAACCCGCTCGTGCTAGCGGCGGCGCTGCTGGGCGGTGTGGACCGCGTGTTCACGATTGGCGGCGCGCAGGCGGTCGGCGCGCTCGCCTACGGCACGCAGAGCATTCCCGCCGTCGACAAGATCTGCGGTCCCGGCAATGCGTATGTCGCGTCGGCAAAGCGCCGCGTGTTCGGCACGGTCGGGATCGATATGATCGCCGGTCCGTCGGAAATTCTCGTGCTGTGCGACGGCACGACCGATCCGCGCTGGGTCGCGATGGACCTGTTCTCGCAGGCCGAGCACGACGAGCTCGCGCAATCCATTCTGCTGTGCCCGGACGAAGGTTTCATCGCGCGCGTCGAAGACGCCATCAACGAACTGCTGCCGACGATGCCGCGCCGCGACGTGATCCAGGCGTCGCTCGAAGGGCGTGGCGCGCTGATCAAGGTGCGCGACATGGAGCAGGCATGCGCGATCGCCAACGACATCGCGCCGGAACACCTCGAAATTTCCGCGCTGGAGCCGCAGCAGTGGGCGCAACAGATTCGCCATGCGGGCGCGATCTTCCTCGGCCGCTACACGAGCGAAAGCCTCGGCGATTACTGCGCGGGGCCAAATCACGTGCTGCCTACGTCTCGTACCGCACGTTTCTCGTCGCCCCTCGGCGTCTATGATTTCTTCAAGCGTTCCAGCCTGATCGAAGTGAGCGCGGACGGTGCGCAGACGCTCGGTGAAATCGCCGCTGAACTGGCGTATGGCGAAGGCCTGCAGGCGCATGCACGCAGCGCCGAGTACCGGATGAAGAACCCAGGCTGACCTTGCGGCGAGCCGCCTTTTCACGCGGGCAACCCCCGCGCTGATTTCGAGACGGCTCCGTTTTCACGAAAGCAGAGAACTCAACCCGGGTCGGCTGCGAGCCGCCCCTATTGCGCTGTCGCCTGCCAGAGGGCGGGCGCGCCCCACGCCATGACGACACCTCAAGACATCATTCGCCGCGACGTGCTCGCGATGACGAGCTACCCCGTTGCCGATGCGACGGGCCTCGTGAAGCTCGATGCAATGGAGAATCCGTTTCCGCTTCCGGAAGCGCTGGCCGCGCAACTCGGCGAGCATCTGGCGGGCGTCGCGCTGAACCGCTATCCGGCGCCGCGTCCGCAGGCGCTCATCGAGAAGCTCAAGCGCGTGATGAACGTGCCGGCGAACTGCGAGGTGCTGCTCGGCAACGGCTCGGACGAACTGATCAGCATCGTCTCCGTGGCCTGCGCGACGCCGGGCGCAAAGGTGCTGGCGCCCGTGCCGGGCTTCGTGATGTACGCAATGTCGGCGAAGCTCGCGGGCATGGAGTTCGTCGGCGTGCCGTTGAACGCCGACTTCACGCTCGACGTGGAGTCGATGCTCGCCGCTATCGCTGAACACCGGCCTGCCGTGATCTACCTGGCGTTTCCGAACAACCCGACGGGCACGCTGTTCGATCCGGCCGATATGGAGCGCATCATCGAAGGGGCGAGCGGAAGCCTCGTCGTGATCGACGAAGCGTATCAGCCGTTCGCGCAAGAGAGCTGGATGCCGCGCGCGGCAGACTTCGACAACGTCGTCGTGATGCGTACCGTGTCGAAGCTGGGCCTCGCGGGCATCCGCCTGGGTTACATGGCGGGCCGCATGGAATGGATCAACGAATTCGACAAGGTGCGCCCGCCGTACAACGTCAACGTGCTGACGCAGGCAACGGCCGATTTCCTGCTCGATCACATCGACGTGCTCGACGCGCAGGCTGCGCAATTGCGCGACGAACGCGCGAAGCTGGCGCAAGCCGTCGCCGCGCTGCCGGGCGCCAAAGTGTTCCCGAGCGCGGGCAATTTCCTGCTCGTGCGCGTGCCGGATGCATCGGCGACGTTCGAAACCCTTCTAACTTCGCGGGTTTTGATCAAAAACGTGAGTAAAATGCATCCATTGCTCGCGAATTGCGTGCGTTTGACGGTCGGCTCGCCGGAAGAAAACGCGCAAATGCTCGCCGCGCTAAAACTTGTGCTGAACTGAAGCCAGCACTTTCACAACCCCACTTTTTTCAAAGTCAGATTCGAGGAATTGCCATGCGCCTTGCGGAAGTCGTTCGCAACACCAGCGAAACGCAGATCCGTGCAACGATCAACCTGGACGGCACCGGTCAGCAGAAGCTGGCCACGGGCGTGCCGTTCCTCGATCACATGCTCGACCAGATCGCACGTCACGGGCTGATCGATCTGGACATCGAAGCGCATGGCGATACGCATATCGACGACCACCATACCGTCGAAGACGTCGGCATCACGCTTGGCCAGGCCGTTGCAAAGGCCGTCGGCGACAAGAAGGGCATTCGCCGCTACGGACATTCGTACGTGCCGCTCGACGAAGCGCTGTCGCGCGTCGTGATCGATTTTTCCGGACGGCCGGGGCTCGAATTCCACGTGCCGTTCACGCGTGCGCGCATCGGCACGTTCGACGTCGATCTCTCTATCGAATTTTTCCGCGGCTTCGTCAATCATGCCGGCGTTACGCTGCATATCGACAACCTGCGCGGCCTGAACGCGCATCATCAGATGGAAACGGTGTTCAAGGCTTTCGGCCGCGCATTGCGCATGGCCGTCGAGCTGGATGAGCGCGCGGCGGGGCAGATTCCGTCGACCAAGGGCAGCCTCTGAGCGACGCGTAGCCACCCATGCCACCCAAAGGACCGGCTGCGCGGCGCGCGGCCGGCTTGAGATGGACATCATCAAGTCGTTTATTTCGCTGCTGGCGTTGATCAACCCGGTGGGCGCGATACCGTTCTTTCTGAGCCTGACGTCGCAGCAATCGTCCGCCGAACAGCGCCGCACGATCCGTATCGCGTCGATTTCGGTGTTCTGCGTGATTGCCGTGAGCACGTTGCTCGGGCAGCAGATCATCCGCTTTTTCGGCATTTCGATCGGCGCGCTCGAAGTGGGCGGCGGCATCATCATGCTGCTGATGTCGATCAGCATGCTGAACGCGCAGGTCGGCAATGCGCGCTCGACGCCCGAAGAGCGTCACGAGGCGGAGATGAAGGACAACATCGCCGTCGTGCCGCTGGCGATCCCGCTGCTGACGGGACCGGGCTCTATCAGTACTGTCCTAGTCTATTCGGCCAGCTATCCTCATTGGTACGAGCGGATTACTCTGATTGGCATCGGCGCTGTGATTGCGGCGCTGTGCTTCGGATCGCTGAGTCTTGCCGAACCGATTGCCCGCTGGGTCGGTCGGACGGGAATCAACATCGGTACCCGGCTGATGGGTTTGATGTTGTCGGCGCTGGCGGTGGAGTTCATCGTCAACGGATTGAAGGCGTTGCTGCCTAATTTGAAATGAAAACTTCGATTGCGATTGTGGATTACGGAATGGGCAACCTGCGCTCGGTCGCCCAGGCGTTGAAGAAGGCCGCGCCGGAAGCGGACGTGGCGATCGTCGACAAGCCCGAAGCGATCCGCGCGGCGGACCGCGTGGTGCTGCCGGGCCAGGGCGCGATGCCCGACTGCATGCGCTCGCTCGGCGAGTCCGGCTTGCAGGACGCCGTCGTCGAAGCGTCGCGCAGCAAGCCCCTGATGGGCGTGTGCGTCGGCGAGCAGATGCTGTTCGACTGGAGCGCGGAAGGCGATACGAAGGGCCTGGGCCTGTTGCCGGGCAAGGTTGTGCGCTTCGATCTCGAAGGCCAGTTGCAGGACGACGGCTCGCGCTTCAAGGTCCCGCAGATGGGCTGGAACCGTGTCCGTCAGGCGCAGCCGCACCCGTTGTGGGACGGCGTCGCCGACAACGCGTTCTTCTACTTCGTGCACAGCTATTACGTCGTGCCGGAAAACGCCGCGCATACGTCGGGCGAAACCGTGTACGGCGTGCCCTTTACCTCGGCAGTGGCGCGGGATAACATTTTTGCGACCCAATTCCACCCGGAAAAGAGCGCCGACGCGGGCCTGCGCGTGTATCGCAACTTCGTGCACTGGAATCCCTGATCCCCGGCCGTCAGCATCTTTAACCGTCCATGTCCTCCGTCCGGCCTTGCTGCCTCGCTCATGTGCCTATGCATTCGAAGCCCGTCGGCAAGGTCGCCGAAAGACATGTACTAAACTAGCGGAACGGCCTGGCGCCGGCCCCGGCCCCGGCCGGATTTGCCGCCAGCCGAACTTCAATTTTTTTCCTGACAACACCCGATTGCTATGCTGCTGATCCCCGCCATCGACCTGAAAGACGGTCAGTGTGTACGCCTCAAACAGGGCGATATGGACCAGGCGACGATTTTCCACGAGGAACCGGCGGTGATGGCCCGACATTGGGTCGACCGCGGCGCGCGGCGCCTGCACCTCGTCGACCTGAACGGCGCGTTCGCCGGCAAGCCGAAGAACGAAGACGCGATTCGCGCGATCATCGAAGAAGTCGGCGGCGAGATTCCCGTGCAACTGGGCGGCGGCATCCGCGACCTGAACACGATCGAACGCTATCTGGACGACGGCCTCGAGTACGTGATCATCGGCACGGCGGCGGTGAAGAACCCCGGCTTCCTGCTCGAAGCGTGCACGGCGTTCGGCGGCCATATCATCGTCGGCCTCGATGCGAAGGACGGCAAGGTCGCCACCGACGGCTGGAGCAAGCTGACGGGCCACGAAGTCGCGGACCTCGCGCGCAAGTTCGAGGACTACGGCTGCGAGTCGATCATCTACACGGACATCGGTCGCGACGGCATGCTTCAGGGCATCAACATCGAGGCGACGGTGCGCCTTGCGCGCGCGGTGAAGATTCCCGTGATCGCGAGCGGCGGCCTGTCGAACATGGGCGATATCGACGCGCTGTGCGAAGTGGAAGCCGAAGGCATCGAAGGCGTGATCTGCGGCCGTGCGATCTATTCGGGCGACCTGGACTTCGCCGCGGCGCAGACACACGCGGACCGTTTGCGCGAATCGGACGACGCCTGAGCGTCGGGTTTTCCGCGCATCGCGCGCGCCTGAAGCATCGTTCACAGGCGCGCGGAGCGTCCGGCATGCCGGCCTTGCGCCGTTCTCCTGCAATTCACGCATGGGCGAACGGCCTCACCAGCGGTATTGGCAAGAAATAGCAAGATCATGGCTTTAGCTAAACGCATCATTCCCTGTCTGGACGTCACGGCTGGCCGCGTGGTCAAGGGCGTCAACTTCGTCGAATTGCGCGACGCGGGTGACCCTGTCGAAATCGCGCGCCGCTACGACGAGCAGGGCGCGGACGAACTCACGTTCCTCGATATCACCGCCACGTCGGACCAGCGCGACCTGATCCTCCCGATCATCGAAGCCGTGGCTTCGCAGGTGTTCATTCCGCTGACGGTCGGCGGCGGCGTGCGCGCCGTCGAAGACGTGCGGCGGTTGCTGAACGCGGGCGCGGACAAGGTCAGCATGAATTCGTCGGCAGTGGCGAATCCGCAGCTCGTGCGCGATTCGACCGACAAATACGGTTCGCAGTGCATCGTCGTCGCGATCGACGCGAAGCGCGTGTCGGCCGACGGCGAAGCGCCTCGCTGGGAAGTCTTCACGCACGGCGGGCGCAAGAAGACGGGCCTCGACGCCGTCCAATGGGCGCGCAAGATGGCCGAACTCGGCGCGGGCGAAATCCTGCTGACCAGCATGGACCGCGACGGCACGAAAAGCGGCTTCGACATCGCGCTGACGCGCGCCGTGTCGGACGCGGTGTCCATTCCCGTCATCGCGTCGGGCGGCGTCGGTTCGCTGCAGCATCTGGCCGACGGCATCAAGGAAGGCCGCGCGGACGCTGTGCTCGCCGCGAGCATCTTCCACTATGGCGAGCACACGGTCGGCGAGTGCAAGCACTTCATGGCCGATCAGGGCATTTCGGTGAGGTTGTAACGTGAATCCGTCTGAAGTCGGCTGGCTCGACAAGGTGAAGTGGGACGCGAACGGCCTCGTGCCCGTGATCGCGCAGGAAGCGTCGACTAACGACGTGCTGATGTTCGCGTGGATGAACCGCGAAGCGCTGTCGAAGACGATCGAAACGGGGCGCGCGGTCTATTTTTCCCGCTCGCGCCAGCGCCTGTGGTTCAAGGGCGAAGAGTCGGGCCATGTGCAGCATGTGCATGAGGTGCGGCTCGATTGCGACGAAGACGTCGTGCTGCTGAAGGTCGAGCAGGTGTCGGGCATCGCCTGCCACACGGGCCGGCATTCGTGCTTTTTCCAGAAATTCGAAGGCTCGGTCGATGCCGGCAACTGGGTTGCCGTCGATCCCGTGCTGAAAGACCCCGAACACATCTACAAATGACGCAAAACTCGCAATCGACGAACGATACGCTTCGGCGTCTCGCTGCCGTTATCGACAGCCGCAAGGGCGGCGATCCCGACGCTTCGTACGTGTCTCGCCTGTTCCACAAAGGCGACGACGCGGTGCTGAAGAAGATCGGCGAGGAAGCCACGGAAGTCGTGCTGGCCGCGAAGGACGTGCGCCTCGGTGCGGAGCGCAAGGCGCTGGTCGGCGAAGTGGCCGATCTGTGGTTTCATTGCCTCGTGATGCTGTCGCACTTCGACCTGAATCCCGCCGACGTTCTGGCCGAGCTGGAACGCCGCGAAGGGCTGTCGGGCATCGAAGAAAAAGCATTGCGCAAGAGCCGCGAGCGCGAGCAGAACGGCGACTGAGCACGCGCAGGACATGACCGCGCGCGCAGATGCACGCGCGGCGAAACACGGCGAAGAGACGAGACACGCAGCACCGGCACAGCAACAGTATCCATTCGCACGCTCCAGGAGGACGCAAGCATGGAACAGTCGCACGGCGGTTATCCGCCACCGTCGTATCAGAGCGCAGTCGAAATCGACCGGCAGCGCAGCCTGCGCACGCTGACGCACATCATCTACGCGCTCTATGCCGTGTACTGGCTGACGGGCGGCATCTCGGTGCTGGTCGCGATCATCATCAACTACATCAAGCGGCCTGAGACCATCGGCACGCCATACGAAGCGCATTTCGACTGGCAGATCCGCACGTTCTGGATGGGACTGATTGGGCATCTGATCGGCGTTGCGCTGTTCATCGTGCTGATCGGCGTGCCTATTCTGTGGGCTGTCGCGATATGGACCTTGTACCGTATCATCAAAGGCTGGCTGTATCTGTACGACAACAAGCCGCTGACGAATCCACGCGGCTGGTTCTGAGCAGCGCCGCGTTCGCTGTCCACCTAGACCATGAGCCACGATCCCAATTGCCTGTTCTGCAAGATCGCCGCGGGCGAGATCCCGTCGACGAAAGTCCACGAAGACGACGAGTTCGTCGCGTTCCGCGACATCCGTCCGGCGGCCGAAACGCATGTGCTCGTGATACCGCGCAAGCACATCGAGACGCTCTCGAACTGTACCGAGAGCGATTCGGCCCTGCTTGGTAAAATGCTCATATTGGTTGCACGTCTCGCCGATCAGCTGGGCGTCGCGTACAAAGGTGGGCAGACCGGTTTCCGCACGGTCATCAATACGGGGCCTGGCGGTGGGCAGGAGGTCTATCACCTGCACGCGCATCTGCTGGCGGGACCGCGCCCGTGGTTGAGGATGGGCTGAGGGCGGGTCAAACAGGCGCGTTGGCGGACGTTCGGTGAGAAACGAGCGACAAAGATTCGCCGCATCCGCTTTTTGACTACGCACAATGGCGGGCCGGGCATCGCGACGTCGTTATTTAATGTAGGGATGTAACGACAGCGACTCGCAGACATGTTCATAATGGGACCGAGGGCGCTGACGCAATAAGGCGGCGTCGGCGGTAGTTTTGCACACGGGGTGCGTTCTTGTGGCGCGCTTCGATTCAGCCGCAAGGCGCATAGTCGCCGTCGCCAGGCACGACGGTGGGGGTTAAGGAGATTTTCATGGGTTCGTTGAGTATTTGGCATTGGCTGATCGTTCTGCTGATCGTCGCACTGGTGTTCGGCACGAAGAAGCTGCGCAATATCGGCACTGATCTGGGCGGCGCGGTGAAGGGCTTCAAGGAAGGCATGAAGGACGGCGAAACGCCTGAAGGCCAGCAGCGCGACCAGCTTTCGCGCACCAATACCGTCGATGTCGACGCAAAGGAAAAGGCGCCGCATTCCGGCGATTCCCGCTAATCCGGCGCCAGCCGAGCTTGCGCTGACACGCGCGCACTGACGGGAAGCCCTATCCATGCTGGACCTCGGTTTAACCAAGATGGCGTTGATCGGCGTGGTCGCGCTGGTCGTGCTCGGCCCCGAACGCCTGCCGCGCGTGGCTCGCACGGCGGGCGCGCTGTTCGGCCGCGCGCAGCGCTATATCAACGACGTGAAGGCCGAAGTCACGCGTGAAATCGAACTCGACGAATTGCGTCGCATGAAGACCGAGTTCGAATCGGCGGCGCATAACGTCGAAAGCACGATTCACGACAACATGCGCAAGCACGAGACGGAACTGAACGAAGCGTGGACGCAGGGCACGTCGGTGTCGCCGAGTATTGCGGGCGGCGCGACCGACAGCCTGATGAGCGCGACCGACGGTTCCGCCACCACAACGGGCGGGACGTCGTGGCGCAGCACCGACGCCGCCGCGTCCAAACGCAAAAACTGGCGCTTGAAGCAGGCGGCCACGCCAAACTGGTACAAACGCGCGACGTTGCGGCGTACGCGCGTACAGTCGGGCGCCGCGCGCGTCGCGCGCCATACGCCCGTCAGCCTGCGTCGGCCGACACGTTTTTTCTGATCGTCCGATGTCCCGCGCATCAATCTCTTACCGAGGGCCGGCGTGAGCGACCCCCAAAACCAGAACGAAGGCACTGAAGAGACCTTCATCTCGCATCTCGTCGAACTGCGCGACCGCATCATCCGCGCGGGCATTTCGGTGATTGTCGTGTTCGTCGGGCTCGTCTACTGGGCGCCCGACATCTTCCGGCTGCTCGCGCGTCCGCTGATGAACAATCTGCCGAAGGATGGCAAGATGATCGTCACCGACGTCACCGGCTCGTTCTTCGTGCCGATGAAAGTGACGATGCTCGTCGCCTTCGTGATCGCGCTGCCAATCGTGCTGTACCAGATCTGGGCGTTCGTCGCGCCGGGTTTGTACCAGCACGAGAAGAAGCTGGTCGGTCCGCTGGTCGGCAGCAGCTATACGCTGTTTCTGTGCGGGATGGCGTTCGCGTATTTCGTCGTGTTTCCGACTATTTTCCGCGTGATGGCGCACTACAACGCGCCGCTTGGCGCGGAGATGACCACCGATATCGACAATTACCTGAGTTTCGTGCTGACGATGTTCCTCGCCTTCGGCGTGACGTTCGAAGTGCCGATCGTCGTCGTGCTGCTCGTACGCATGAACGTGCTGACGATCAAGAAGCTCAAGGAGATCCGGCCGTATGTGATCGTCGGCGCGTTCGTGATCTCGGCCGTGGTGACGCCGCCCGACGTGTTCTCGCAGCTGATTCTCGCGATCCCGCTGATCGTGCTGTACGAAGCGGGCATCATCGCGGCGCGGCTCTTCGTCAGCAAGCCGGTTGCCACGGCTGAAAACGAGGGCGGGGCGGCAAGCTGAGCGAACCTCGTGCCGCTCGGGCCGCGCCCGACAGCAAAAAGGGCAGTGCTCCGTTGGAGACTGCCCTTTTTGTTTGACTTCGCTAATTCGCTAATTCGCTAATTCGCTAACTGAGCGGCCGACCGATTGATCGCTCAACCACCATCGTCGTCATCGCCTTCGTCCGAAGGCTGCTTCGGCGGCGGCGGGCGCTTGCCGATCATCACGTTCAGATCCATTTCCTTGTTCTTGCGCACCAGATGCACCTTCGCGTCGGTGCCGGGCTTGATCTGCGCGATTACGTTCAGGAGACGCGTGGTGTCGGTGATGTCCAGGCCGTTGACCGACACCAGAATGTCGCCGGGCTTGATGCCTGCCTTGTCGGCGGGGCCGCCCTTGAGTACGCCCGCGACGATCGCGCCCGACTTCTGATCGAGCCCGAACGATTCTGCGATCTCCGGCGTCACGTCCTGCGGCTCGACGCCGATCCAGCCGCGCGTCACGGTGCCCGTCGTGATGATGCTTTCGAGCACGCTGCGCGCCGTTGAAACGGGAATCGCGAAACCGATGCCGAGCGAGCCGCCCGAGCGCGAGTAGATCGCCGTATTGATGCCGAGCAGGTTACCGTTCACGTCGACGAGCGCGCCACCCGAGTTGCCGGGATTGATCGGCGCGTCGGTCTGGATGAAGTTTTCGAATGTATTGATGCCGAGGTGATTGCGGCCGAGCGCGCTGACGATGCCCATCGTCACCGTCTGCCCGACGCCGAACGGATTGCCGATCGCGAGCACCACATCGCCGACGCGCGTCTGGTCCATGCGGCCGAGCGTGATGGTGGGAAGGTTGGTCATGTTGACCTTCAGCACGGCAAGATCGGTCTCGGGATCGACGCCGATCACCTTCGCGTTCGTCGTGCGTCCGTCGGCGAGCGCGATTTCGATCTGATCGGCGCCGTCCACGACGTGCTGGTTCGTTAGAATGTAACCTTCCGAACTCACGATAACGCCCGAGCCGAGATTGGCTGCGGGTTGCTCTTGCTGCTTTTTGTTCTTGTCGCCGAAGAAGTAGCGGAACAGCGGATCTTTGGCGCGCGGGTCGGGCGGAAGCGAGCCGTCCTTGCTGGAGAACACGTTGACGACGGCAGGCATCGCCTTTTGCGCCGCGTCCGCGTAGGAATTCTGGACATTGCCCCCGCTGCCGATCCCGGGTGCCACTTCTCGGAGCGCGACGATCGGCTCGGCCAGTTGCTTACCGAACTGCCCTTGACGCTGCAGCCATTGCGGTTTGAGGGTCGCAATGATGAACATCAGCGCCAGCAGCACGGTCACCGCCTGGGCGAAGAACAGCCAAAAGCGTCTGAGCATCTGAAAAATTAGAGGGTGATATGGATCGGATCGAACTCGAATTGTACTTGAACAATCTCCTTGAAACTTCGCGGTTCAAGGACTATTGCCCCAATGGTCTGCAGGTCGAAGGGCGGCGCAAGGTCGAGAAAATCGCGACGGGCGTGACCGCGTCGCTGGCCTTTCTGGAGGCCGCGCTGGAGTGGGGCGCGGACGCCGTGCTGGTCCATCACGGCTACTTCTGGCGCAACGAGGCGCCGCAGATCACCGGCCGCAAATATCAGCGGCTCAAGGCGCTGCTCGCGAACGACCTGAATCTGTTCGCTTTTCATCTGCCGCTGGACGATCATCCGCTGTACGGCAACAACGCGCAGCTCGGCGCGAAGTTCGGTCTGATCGCCGACGGCCGTTTCGGCGACAACGACATCGGCTGGATGAGCACGTTGCCGATGCCGATCACGCTCGCGCATTTCACCGCAGAGGTCGAGCAGACCCTCGGCCGCACGCCGCTCGTATTCGGCGACCCGGACAAGAGCTTGCGCCGCGTCGCGTGGTGCACGGGCGCGGCACAGGGCTATTTCGACGCGGCGATCGACGCCGGCGCGGACGTCTATCTGACGGGGGAAATCTCCGAGCCGACCGTGCACACGGCGGCGGAAAGCGGTGTAGCGTTCATCTCGGCCGGTCATCACGCGACCGAGCGCTACGGCGTGCAGGCGCTGGGCGCGCATCTGTCCGAGCAGTTCGAGCTCGAACACCTTTTTATCGATATTCATAATCCAGTTTGAATGCTGGCCGGATTAGGCGCAGAAAAGGATTGAAAAACGGAGGAAATGCTTAATAAAAGCCGTGAAAATGTTTGCGATCCGTGCGGGGAAACCCTGATTTATCAATGACTTCGCACGGTTTTTGGCAATCGGCCCTTGTAAATGCCGACTCCATTCGAGCAAACTAGCGGCGGTAGACCCGACGTGAAGGAAAAATCCAACTCAGAAGTGGGGCGTGTGATGCGAGACAAGGAAGATGAACGCGTCGATGGCGGCCGCCGTTCCTGGCTGATTGCGACGACCGTAGCAGGTGGCATCGGAGGAGTCGCCACCGTCGTACCCTTTGTTAGTTCGTTTGCACCATCCGAAAAAGCCAAAGCGGCGGGAGCCCCCGTCGAAGTCGATATCTCCAACCTCAAGCCCGGCGACATGATGACGGTCGCATGGCGAGGCAAGCCCGTCTGGATCATCAATCGCACCGACAAGCAGTTGGCCGACGTCCAGAAGGCCGACAAGGAAGTCGCCGATCCGGAAAGCAAGAACCCGTTTTCGATGCCGGAGCCGGACTACACCAAGAACGAGTTTCGCTCGCGTCCCGAGCACAAGAATCTTTTCGTTGCTGTCGCGGTGTGCACCCATCTGGGCTGCACGCCGACTCCACGCTTTCAGGAAGGCGCGCAGCCCAATCTTCCCGATGACTGGCCGGGCGGTTTTCTCTGTCCCTGCCACGGCTCGACCTACGACATGGCCGGCCGCGTCTTCAAGAACAAACCTGCGCCGCAAAACCTCGACATCCCGCCTTACATGATCACCGGCAACACGCTCGTGATCGGCAAGGACGAGAAAGGAGAAGCGTAATGGCGACGACCGAAAAAGAGGTAGAAACAACGGGACTCGCGGGCTGGATCGATCGCCGCTTTCCGATGACGGCGACCTGGAAAGCGCACGTCTCCGAGTACTACGCGCCGAAGAACTTCAACTTCTGGTACTTCTTCGGCTCGCTGGCGCTGCTGGTGCTGGTCAATCAGATCGTCACGGGCATCTTCCTGACGATGAACTACAAGCCCGATTCGCTGCTCGCGTTCGCATCGGTCGAGTACATCATGCGCGAGGTGCCGTGGGGCTGGCTGATCCGCTACATGCACTCCACGGGCGCGTCGATGTTCTTCGTGGTCGTGTATCTGCATATGTTCCGCGGGCTGCTGTATGGGTCGTACCGTAAACCGCGCGAACTGGTGTGGATCTTCGGCTGCGCGATTTTCCTGTGCCTGATGGCCGAAGCGTTCTTCGGCTATCTGCTGCCGTGGGGCCAGATGTCGTACTGGGGCGCACAGGTCATCGTCAACCTGTTCTCGGCAATTCCGTTTATCGGCCCGGACCTGTCGCTGTGGATTCGCGGCGACTACGTCGTGTCCGACGTCACGCTGAACCGCTTCTTCGCGTTCCATGTGATCGCGATTCCGCTGGTGCTGCTCGGGCTGGTGGTGGCGCACATCGTCGCGCTGCATGAAGTGGGGTCGAACAACCCGGACGGCATCGAGATCAAGGCGAAGAAGGACGCGAACGGCATTCCGCTGGATGGCATTCCGTTCCACCCGTACTACTCGGTGCACGACTTCATGGGCGTGTGCGTGTTCCTGATGGTGTTCGCGGCGATCATCTTCTTCGCGCCGGAAATGGGCGGCTATTTCCTCGAGTCGAACAATTTCGTCCCGGCGAACCCGCTGCAAACGCCGCCGGAAATCGCGCCTGTCTGGTACTTCACCGCGTTCTACGCGATGCTGCGCGCCACGACCGACCCGTTCAAGATCGTGCTGATGATCGTGATCGGCCTGCTCGGGCTGTTCGCGCTGATCCGGGCGCGCGGCAAGTGGAAGCTCGGCCTTCCCGTGCTCGCCGTTCTGGTAATCCTCGCGATGGCGTTCACGGAATCCAAGTTCTGGGGCGTCGTGGTGATGGGCAGCGCGGTGGTGTCGCTGTTCTTCCTGCCGTGGCTCGACCGGTCGCCGGTGAAATCGATCCGCTACCGGCCGTTCTTCCACAAGGTGTTTTACGGGATCTTCGTGCTGGCCTTCCTGACGCTCGCGTTCCTCGGAACCAAGCCGCCGTCTCCGGCAGCGACGCTGATTGCGCAGATCTGCGCGCTGATCTATTTCGCGTTTTTCCTCGGCATGCCGTTCTGGACGCCGCTTGGCAAGTTCAAGCAGCCGCCCGAACGAGTGCGGTTCAAACCCCACTAACCGCGAGCCAGGAGAAAACGAAAATGAGAAAACTGCTTTCGACGCTCGCGCTGCTCGGTGCAACCGTGCTGGCGCTATCCGCGGCGTCCGTTCGCGCGGAAGGCGAATTCCCGCTCGACCGTGCGCCCGACAACGCGGACAATATTGCTTCGTTGCAGCACGGCGCCCAATTGTTTGTAAACTACTGCCTGAATTGTCATAGTGCGAACCTGATGCGCTACAGCCGATTGCAAGATATCGGTATTTCGCAGAAGGAAATTGAAAAAAACCTGCTGTTCACGACAGATAAAGTCGGTAACACGATGACGGTCGCCATGCGCCCCGACGACGCGAAAGCGTGGTTCGGTGCGACGCCGCCGGATCTGTCGGTGGAAGCGCGGGCAAGAAACCGCGACTGGCTGTATACGTATTTGCGCAGTTTCTACCGCGATGACACACGGCCGACCGGCTGGAACAATATGGTGTACGAGAACGTGAGCATGCCTCACGTGCTGTGGGAGCTTCAGGGGCAAAGAACGGCGAAGTTCGAAGACGAAATCGACGAACACACGAAGGAAAAGGTCAAGAAATTCGTGGGATACCAGCAGGTCACGCCGGGGGCGATGTCGCCGGTAGATTATGATTCTGCTGTGGCCGACCTCGTGTCGTACCTGTCATGGATGTCCGAACCGACGCAGAAGACCCGTCGCCAGCTTGGCGTGTGGGTGCTGCTGTTCCTGGGCGTTCTGAGCTTTTTCGCCTGGCGACTGAACGCCGCGTACTGGAAAGATATCAAATAGTCACACCGTAACGGGTGTGGGGCCGGCGCAAGGGAAGACCTGCATGACGGTTTTCCCGCTCGCTGGCCCTTTAAGTTTTTTGAGGAAACGCAAACATGATGGTTCTGTATTCCGGCACTACTTGCCCGTTCTCCCAGCGCTGCCGGCTGGTGTTGTTCGAAAAGGGCATGGACTTCGAAATCCGCGACGTCGACCTGTTCAACAAACCGGAAGACATCGCCGTGATGAATCCGTATGGTCAGGTGCCGATTCTCGTCGAACGGGATCTGATCCTGTACGAATCGAACATCATCAACGAGTACATCGACGAACGCTTCCCGCATCCGCAACTGATGCCCGCCGATCCCGTCCAGCGTGCTCGCGCGCGTCTGTTCCTGCTCAATTTCGAGAAAGAGCTGTTCGTCCACGTCGGCACGCTCGAAAACGAGAAGGGCAAGGCGGCTGAGAAGAACCACGAAAAGGCGCGCCTGGCTATTCGCGACCGCCTGACGCAGCTCGCACCGATCTTCCTGAAGAACAAGTACATGCTCGGCGAAGAATTCTCGATGCTCGACGTCGCGATCGCGCCGCTGTTGTGGCGTCTGGATCACTACGGCATCGAACTGTCGAAGAACGCCGCGCCGCTGATGAAGTACGCCGAGCGTATTTTCAGCCGTCCGGCCTATATCGAAGCGCTGACGCCGTCGGAAAAGGTGATGCGCCGCTGAGTTTGAGATTGGCATCGGGTGTGGCGCGCGGCGTTCCATTGCGGTTCGCGCGCCTGCCCGGCACAAGGACCGTTGATGCAAGAGATTTCCACGAAGCCGTACCTGCTGCGCGCGCTGTACGAATGGTGTACCGATAACGGCTATACGCCGCATATCGCGGTGCGTGTCGACAACCAGACGCGGGTGCCGCGCCAGTTCGTGCGCGACAACGAGATCGTGTTGAACATCAGCTTCGAGGCGACGAGCCAGCTGCAGATGGGCAACGAATGGATCGAGTTCAACGCGCGGTTCTCGGGCAAGTCGCACAAGATCGAGGTGCCCGTTGCCAACGTGCTCGCCATTTACGCGCGCGAGAACGGGCAGGGCATGGCGTTCCCGGTCGAATCGGCGGGCGGCGAGGCGACGGATTCCGAGGACGAAGAAGCCGTGATCGCCGAAGCGCCGGAAGCGGCGCCACAGGCTGCGGCTGCTGAGAAAGTCAGCGAAACCGATGAAGATCCGCGTCCCGACGACGACGGATCGAAAGGTGGCGGAAGAGGCCACCTCAAAGTCGTGAAATGAAGTAGAATCGCGGTCTCAAGTCTTACGCCGGCTTAGCTCATCAGGTAGAGCGCTTGACTTGTAATCATGAGGTGGCGGGTTCGAGTCCTGCAGCCGGCACCAGTATCAAAAAACGGGTTACACGGGCATTCCGTGTAACCCGTTTTTCTTTGGTCCACTCCACAGTCTCCCGTTCAGTCGTCCTCAAACGTCTCATCCCTCCAAAACGGACACGATGTCGACGAGGCCCAACGGTTCAATAGAATACGGACATGACCAATTTCCCCACCCTGACCTGGCCCGAAGCCGACGGCCCGCAATCCGCGCGCTGGCGCTCGGAAGCCGCCGTTCCGCCCGCGAAGCGCGTCGTGATCGCAGACGACCGCACGACAGCCGACGCCGCCTATCGCCTCGCCTGCGAGGGCACGGCGCTGCTCTGGCGCGGCGACTTCCAGAACGCGCGTCAGTTGCTGCAAGCGATGACCCGCCGGCTCGAACGCAAGCCGCGCAAACAGGTTGCTGAAACCCCGCTCGACGCCTTCAACCTGCACCGGCAAGCGCAGTCGCAACGCGCGCGCACGCTCGGCATGCTGCTGATTCCGCTCGAAGCCGACTACACCATTCCATTGCGCCGCGCGCCGAATGTCCAGCAGGCCTGCGAAGAAGTCTACGGCCCGCCTGCGCAGGAACCGTCCGTGGTCTCGTTGCGCGAACTGCTGGGTATGATCGGCGCGCACGAGTGGCGCAAGAAGGGCGTCGAGATTCCCGCTTTGCAGGAGCGCATCCATCCGTACTACGGCGTGTTTTCGCCCGTGCGCGGCGAATATGTCGATCTGGTCGCGCGAACGCCATTGCCTTCCGTCGAAAAGGCGTTCGATATCGGTGTCGGCACGGGCGTGCTGTCGGCGGTGCTCGCGAAGCGGGGCGTCAAGCGTATCGTCGCGACCGATCAGGACCCACGCGCGCTCGCTTGTGCAAAAGAGAACCTGACGCGGCTCGGCTACGACAGCCAGGTCGAGGTGATCGCGGCCGATCTGTTCCCCGAAGGCCGCGCACCGCTGGTCGTCTGCAATCCGCCGTGGGTGCCGGCGCGTCCGGCGTCGCCCGTCGAGAATGCCGTGTACGACTACGAAAGCCGGATGCTGCTTGGCTTTCTGAACGGACTCAGCGCTCATCTTTCACCGGGCGGCGAGGGCTGGCTGATCCTGTCGGACTTCGCGGAACATCTGGGCATGCGCACACGCGACTGGCTGCTGAGTGCAATCGACAATGCGGGTCTGGTCGTCGCCGGACGCGAGGACATCAAGCCGCGTCATCCGAAAGCAACGGATGCCGCCGATCCGCTGCACGCCGCGCGTAAAGCCGAAGTCACGTCGTTGTGGCGGCTCAAGGCCAAAAGAGCCACTACGAAGCCGTGACCTTGTGATCTGTTGATCCGGCGATCTAGCGCCGAACGATATAAGCCAGCGCGCCTTGTCCAGCGACAAGGCCGCTGGCGAAGCACGCAGTCAACAGATAGCCGCCCGTCGGCGCTTCCCAGTCGAGCATCTCGCCCGCGCAGAACGCGCCGGGCAGTTGGCGGAGCATCAACGCGTCATCGAGCGCCTCGAAGGGAATGCCGCCCGCACTGCTGATCGCTTCGTCGATGGGCCGTGCGTGAGTCAGCCGCAGCGGCAATGACTTGATGGCTTGCGCGAGCTTCGCGGCATCGGCGAAGTCTTCCTTCGACAGACACTCGTGCAGCAAGCCGAGCTTCACGCCCGTAATGCCGATACGGCTATGCAAATGACTCGACATCGAACGCGAGCCGCGCGGCCGCGTCACTTCGTCGATCACGCGCTGCGCGCTCAGGCCCGGCGCGAGATCGAGCGTTATCGTCGCTTCGCCATCGGCAAGCAGGCGGTCGCGAATCACTGAAGACAACGCATACACGAGGCTCCCTTCGATCCCCGTCGAGGTCACGACGAACTCACCTTGTCGATGCTGGACCGTGCCGTCCACGCTTTCGACGGCGATCGAAACCGGCTTCACCGGCTGGCCCGCGTAGCGTTCGCGGAAGTACCCGGTCCAGTTCGCGTCGAAGCCGCAGTTCGCGGGCAAGAGCGGCGCGACGGGAATCTCGCGTTGCTGCATCAACGTGACCCACGCGGCATCGGAGCCGAGCCGCGCCCAGCTGCCGCCGCCCAGTGCGAACACAACGGCATCGACGCTCACTTCGCGCTCGCCGTCGGGCGTCGCGAAACGCAAGCCGTGCATGCCGGACGAAGCGGGCGCAAGCCAGCCGATCCATTTATGCCGCATGTGAAATTGCACGCCCGCTTCCCGCAACCGATGCAGCCACGCGCGCAGCATCGGCGCCGCTTTCATGTCAGTCGGAAACACGCGGCCCGAACTGCCGACGAAGGTCGCGACGCCCAGTTCGTCGAGCCACGCGCGCAGCGCGTGCGGGCCGAACACATCGAGCAACGGCGCGATGTCGGCGCTGCGCTTGCCGTAGCGGCCGAGAAACGGCTCGATCGGCTCGGAGTGCGTGATGTTCATACCGCCTTTGCCCGCCATCAGAAACTTGCGTCCGACGGACGGCATCGCGTCATACACGTCGACGCGAGCGCCGCCGCGCGCCAGCGCTTCGGCGGCCATCAGCCCCGCAGGGCCGCCGCCGATGACGGCAACGCGGGCGTGATGCGTGGGGTGATCGGACGAATTCGGCATCGATGGAAAGTGACGTGAATGGCGGTGACATGCGCTCGGCGCGAAGGCCGGTATTGTCCCACCCGCCTGGAAGCGGGGCAAACCCGGTGCAGGCTGGCACACAGCGCGACCTATACTTTTCTCACGCACCTTCCTTGCCGGCGCACGCCGCGCCGCCCCGCCGCGCACGACTCACGCATTTTCGCCGCTGCCCGAAGCCTCGCGTCAAAGACGCCGGGGCGACGCCGACGCACGCGTTGCGCGCGGTCACTTTGATCTGAGGAGTCTGTCATGGGCCGCAAATACATCGATTGCCGCGAATGCCCGAGCGACATCAACTGCACGGTCGCCCTGTGCGCAGATTCGGAAACCGAACTGCTCGAAGCCGCCGTCGCGCATGCGATGCAGGCGCACAAGCACAGCGACTCGCCCGAACTGCGCGCGCAACTGAAGTCCATGTTCCACGACGGCACCCCGCCGCTCGGCGCGCCTGCCGCCGCATGACGTCAGTCCCGTCAGTCCGCGCTCAGGTCACCACGCCGACTTGCCACGGCACGAACTCGTTCTGTCCATAGCCGTGCAGTTCGCTTTTCGAGCGCGTACCTGACGCGCAGTCGAGCATCATCTGAAAGATGTCCGCGCCGAGCTGATCGATGGATGTCGTGCCGTCGATCACGCCGCCGCAGTTGATGTCGATGTCTTCTTCCTGGCGTTCCCACAGCGCGGTGTTGGTCGCGAGCTTCAACGAGGGCGACGGCGCGCAGCCATAAGCGGAGCCGCGCCCGGTGGTGAAGCAGATCAGGTTCGCGCCCGACGCGACCTGGCCCGTCGCGGACATCGGGTCGTAGCCGGGCGAATCCATGAACACGAAGCCCTTCGCGTGAATCGGCTGCGCGTACTCGTACACATCGACGAGATTGGTCGTGCCGCCCTTCGCCACCGCGCCGAGCGACTTTTCGAGGATAGTCGTCAAGCCGCCGACCTTGTTACCCGCCGACGGATTGTTGTCGAGCGCCGCGCCGTTGCGCGCGCAGTAGTCCTGCCACCACGCGATGCGCGCCAGCAGCTTCTCGCCGACTTCGCGGCTTACCGCGCGGCGCGTGAGCAGATGCTCGGCGCCGTAGACTTCGGGCGTCTCCGACAGTATTGCCGTGCCGCCATGCTGCACGAGCCGGTCGACGGCCGCGCCCAGCGCCGGATTCGCCGAGATGCCCGAATAGCCATCCGAGCCGCCGCACTGCAAGCCGACCGTCAGATGCGACGCGCTCACCTTTTCTCGCACCGCGCGGTTTGCATCGGCGAGCATCTCGCGCACCATCGCGATGCCGCGTTCGATGGTCTTGCGCGTGCCGCCGCTGTCCTGAATCGTGAAGCTGCGCAGTTGCGCGGTGTTGTCGGCGAGACCGCCCGATTCGAGCACGCCGCCAATCTGGTTCGTCTCGCAGCCCAGCCCGACGAACAGCACGGAAGCGAAGTTCGGATGCGCGGCGTAGCCCGCGAGCGTGCGCTGCAGGATCGCCATGCCTTCGCCGCGCAGATCGACGCCGCAGCCAAGTCCATGTGTCAACGCGATCACACCGTCGACGTTTGGGAAAGCCGCGAGTTCTTCCGGATGCACGTCGCGCCGGAAATGATCGGCGATCGCGCGCGCGACGGTTGCCGAACAGTTCACGCTCGTCAGAATGCCGATGTAGTTGCGCGTCGCGACGCGGCCGTCCGCGCGACGGATGCCCATGAAATGCGCCGGCTCGCGGGCCGTGGCAGTCGGATGCGTGTCGACGCCGAATTCGTGCTCGCGGGCGAATTCGGCCATGCTCAGGTTGTGCGTGTGCACATGCTGACCGCGTGCGATCGCGTCGCGCGCGACACCGATGATCTGGTTGTAGCGCTTGACGGGCTCGCCCTTCGCGATCGCGCGCGTCGCGATCTTGTGGCCAGGCGGAATCAGACCCGTCACGACCAGATCCTCGGATTCGATGCGTGTGCCCGATACGAGCTGGCGCGTCGCGATGATCACGTCGTCGTTTGGATGAAGACGGATGGCGGCGTGCGCGGCGATGGCTGTCGACATGATTCGGTGCCTTATTGAAAGATCAAACGTGCGAGCGTTGCGCGCCTTCCGGCACGTAGGGGCGCTCGGGATCGGCGGGCAACGGCTCGATGCGGCCGACGATCACAAGATAGCTGAACGCGCCCAGAAAGCAGAAGCCGCCCGCGACGACCAGCGGAATCGTGAACGAGCCTTTGGTCAACGCGACCATGATGCCGGTGAACGTGGTGATGACGATTCCCGCCAGGTTCGACGCGAAATTCTGGATGCCGCTGATCGACGCGACGTGACGCGGCGTGGGCGCGACGTCGGCGGGCAGCGACCAGATGCTGGCGGCGGCGAACGCGAGGCTGCCGTACGCAATGCCGAAAAACGCGAGCATCAGATAAACATTCGACGTGAACGCCGACAGCGTGATCACTGACGACAGCAGCATGCCGCCGACCATGCACGTCTTGCGCGCGGCCGTGAGGCTCCAGCCGCGCCGGAACAGCGCATCCGACACCAGCCCGCCGATCCAGCCGCCCGGAATCGACATCAGCGCGGGAATCATGCCGAGCGTGCCGAGCGACTTCAGCGAAAAGCCGCGCGTCTGCACGAGATAGCTCGGAAACCACGTGATGAAGAAATAGATCACGAAGTTCAGGCAAAAGAAGCCGAGCATCATGCCCCACAGCGTGCGATGGCGGAACAGCGACGCCCACGTGACCTTGTCGGCGGCGCGCGCGGCGCGGGTATCGGGCACGACGTCGTGTTCGCCCGTCATGTCGCCATGCGCCGGGCTGCGGTAGATCGCGAGCCAGCCCAGAATCCACACCGCGCCGATGATCCCGGTGACGACGAACGACGCCTTCCAGCCAAGCGTGCCGATGATCAGCGCGACGACGGGTATCGACAGCGCCGAGCCGACGCGCGAACCGCTATCGAAGATGCTCGTCGCGAGCGCGCGCTGCGACGGCTTGAACCACTGGCTGACGAGCTTCGCGCACGACGGATACGCGCCCGCTTCGCCGACGCCGAGCATGAGCCGGCAGCCGAACATCCCCGCGACGCTGCTCGCGCCCGCCGTCGCCGCCGTGAACAACGACCACCAGCCGACCGCGAGCGGCAACGCGATGCGCGCACCGACGCGATCGACAAACCAGCCGAACGGCATCTGCATCAGCGCGTAAGTCCAGAAAAAGCCGCTCAGGATGAAGCCCATCTGCGCGGGTCCGATGCCGAGCGCCTTCTGGATTTCAGGCGCGGCGACGGCCAGGTTCGCGCGGTCGATGTAGTTCACCGCGATAGCGAGAAAGCACAGCAAGATCACCACCCACCGCATTTTCCTCATGACGACGTCTCCTCCATTGGCGGCATCTGTCGTATGGTTGGCGCCCCTCGGCGATGCCGGTCCGGTGGCCGCTTTCCTACGGGCGTGCTGCGAGCGTGTGGCGGATGCTGTGTGTGCGCGTCCCGCTCTGGCGGCGGGACTGTCGTAGTGCCTGATTCGGACGGACAGGCGGCTTGCGTCTTATGCGCTTATTGAATTTGGGCCGAACCAGTTGGGCATGATAGGAGTCATCGCGTGCAGGCGCATGCTGCGACGCAGCGGCCTCAGCATTTGAGACGCGAGGGGAAAGGGAAGTGACGCGCAAGTGTCGCGTGCGCCGAGGCGCAAAACCTTGGCCAAAGGCCGTCGCAAGCGGCGCCGAGCTGCAGCAGACGTGGAAAAGTGGAAAGACGGCTGCGCGAGCAGGCCGCGCAGCCGTCGGCGGACTCAGCCCGGATAGGCTTCGTCGACTTTGAGTCCGGCCAGTTTGAAGATTACGCGCAGCGTCTGAGGCTTGATGTCGCGGCGCGACGCGAGCGTCGTCATCACGAAGTCCAGCACTTTCGCGTATTTGAGCAGGGTCAGGCACGTCTCCATATCGACGCTGCCGTCGCGCATGACTTCCGCGAGCCGCAGCATCTCGACCGAGATGTCGCGCGCCATTTCGAGTTCCAGTTGCTGCTTTTCTGTCCACTCGGGCGTGGCCAGCAGCTTCGCCATGAGCTCCTGAAACTTCTGCTCGGCGTTTCCGTTGGGTGTCGTATCCATTTACCGCCTCATCAGATCCGAGCGCGCTTCGTAGCAGTCCCGGCGCACTTCAGGTTACGTAACGTTCGAACCTTTGTTCCGGCTCGACCTCCCCCAGGCGTACCGGCGGTTCTTCGACGTTGCAGTAACCGGTAGCTTGTCTTTCTTTATGCGTTCTGCAAGCCGCGATGCGCTATCTGGCTCGCATCTGACGACTGCCTTGCGACACACATGCTCAGCATGCTCGAACCCGGGCAATGCTCACGCACGAACTATTCCAGGCGGGGTGCGGTGTCGCTGTCCGCGCGCAAGAATCGGGACCGTCCTTCGCGCTTTGGGTAAACTGACAGACACTTCTCCCTTTTTCCGTCACCTGACGCACGTTCGCGATGCAATCGGTGGCACGCTCATTCGATGTCCAGCAAATCCTACGAAGTCCGTCCTAACCAGTCCGTCGAGCTACTGAAGGAACTCCATATCCTCACGCGCGACGGCAAGATGAATCAGGACAGCCGCCGCAAGCTCAAGCAGGTCTACCACCTGTTTCAGTTCATCGAGCCACTGCTCCAAGACGTGAAAGAGACGAAAGGCGAACTGTCCCTTGTTGATCACGGCGCGGGCAAGTCCTACCTCGGCTTTATTCTCTACGACCTGTTCGTCAAGGAACTGCGGGATAACTCGCATATCTACGGCATTGAGACGCGCGAGGAACTCGTCTCGAAGTCAGAAGCGCTTGCGGCACGCCTCGGCTTCAAGGGTATGTCGTTTCTTAATCTTTCCGTAGCCGAATCGATCACATCGGACAAACTTCCGCCGAACGTGGACATCGTCACTGCCTTGCACGCGTGCGATACCGCCACCGACGACGCCATCCGCTTCGCGCTCGAAAAACATGCGAAATACATCGTCGTCGTGCCGTGCTGCCAGGCGGAAGTGGCGGGCGTGCTGCGCAGGAACAAGGGCAAGTCGCTGGCGAACGCATTGACGGAGATCTGGCGGCACCCGCTGCATACGCGTGAGTTCGGCAGCCAGATCACCAACGTGCTGCGTTGTCTGCAACTGGAAGCGCACGGCTATCAGGTCAACGTGACGGAGCTGGTCGGCTGGGAGCATTCGATGAAGAACGAGCTCATCGTCGCGACCTATAAGGATTTGCCGCGCCGGCGGCCCACCGAGCGGCTCAATGAAGTGATGGACACGCTCGGCATTGCGGAATTGCGCGAGCGGTTTTACGTCGAGGCTTGAGATCGGGCGAGCCGTAGCCAGTCAGTCTTTGGCCGGCTCGCTCATCCATGTGTGCCAGCCTTCACGGCCGAGACGGCGCAACGTTTCCATGTTGCGCTCGTAGATGTCGGCGGCGTCCGGAAAGGCGTCGACCGCGCGATCGATACTGGCTTCCCGCAGCAAATGCAGAATCGGATAGGGCGCGCGATTCGTGAAGTTTTCGATATCGTCCGGCTCGTGGCCTTCGAATTGATACTGAGGGTGAAAGCTGGCGATCTGCAGCGTGCCTTCGAGGCGCAGTTGCTTCAGCATCCGCTCCGCGAAGAACAGGCAGTCGTTGTATTCGAGGAATTCGCCGAGCGCGTGCGGAATGATCAGCAGCGTCGTGTCGATGGCGGCGGGATCGGCATCCGCCAAAGTGCGCAGTTCGGATTCCAGATCCGCCAATACGCCTTCCATGCCGGTCGCTTCGCTGATCGCGTAGCGAATCTGCTTCTTCACATGCACGGCCTTCGCGAATGGGCACAGGTTCAGCCCGATCACGGCTCGCGTCAGCCAGTGCCGCGTGGCGTCGAGAATGGCATTGTGCGAATCAGGGGACGTTGAAGACATGGCGGCGCAGCGGGAAAAGCAAAACCGCTATTCTACCGACGCCTCTCCACACGCCAGCGCGACAAGTTGCGCCGCCACTCGCGGCGCGACCGTAATGGGTCCACAACCCGGGCCGTATGTCTGGCTGGACGCGTAGATCCCTTCGATCAGCAATGCGAGCGCGTTTGCCAGCTCGCCCGGATCGCATGCGCCAGCCTCCGTGCAGAGCGCGTTGAGCCGCTCCATCAGCTTCGTCTTGTTGTTCAGCACGCAGAGCCGCGCCGGATGGGCGGGGTCCGGAAATTCCGCCGATACATTGACGAACGGACAGCCGCGATAGTCTTCTTTCGACGCGCGGAGCGCCAGATCCTCGAAATACTGGGCGATCTGCTTTTTCGGTTCACCGGGATGTTTGGCGAGACTTTCGTCGAAACGTCTGAAGAACTGCTCGTCCGACTGCTCCAGATACGCAACCACCAGATCGTCTTTCGAGGAGAACTGACGGTACAGACTCATCTTGTTGACGCCCGCCCGCTCGACGACGGCATCGACGCCCACCGCGCGCACGCCTTCCCTGTAGAACAGATCGGCGGCGGCGCGTAAGAGATGCTGCTGGGCTTCGGAACCGGCCGTTTGCGAACGACGGCTCAGCGCGCGTTTGGCGGTATCGGAATTAGCCATGATGGTGTTGTGGTCCTCGAGTCGACGTCTTGACATGTTACCGATCGGTAACTAACATCGCAACACCGATTGTGACAGGTCAGTCACAAATCCTTTACGAAAGCGGTAAAGATCAGATGCGGCTGGCATCGCAGCACTGTGAGCCGTGACGGCAACCTTGGAGAACCGATGAACTGGGCAGCAAGAATAATTGGTGGGCGTTTCCACTACGGCTGGCTAGCCGTGGCCGTGGTGTTTCTGGTGCTGCTGGCGGCGGCGGGCACACGGGCGACGCCGAGCGTGATGATGGTGCCGCTCGAACATGACTTCGGCTGGAGTCGCGCGACGATCTCGCTGGCCATTTCCGTGAACATCGCGCTGTACGGTCTGATGGGGCCGTTCGCGGCGGCCGCGATGCAGCGTTTCGGCGTGCGTCCGACCATTCTGACGGCGCTCGGCACGATGGCGGCGGGCGTCGGTCTGTCGTCGCTGATGACGCATCCGTGGCAGATGATTCTCGTGTGGGGCGTGATGGTCGGCGGCGCGACGGGCGTGGCGGCGCTGACGCTGTCGGCAACGGTCGTGAACCGTTGGTTCAGCACGCATCGCGGTCTCGTGATGGGCATTCTCACGGCTAGCTCGGCGACGGGCCAACTGGTGTTTCTGCCGTTGCTCGCGGCGATCGCGCAGCATCACGGCTGGCGGCCCGTCGTGTGGACGGTCGCGATCGCGGCGGCCCTCGTGCTGCCGCTGGTGGCGTTCCTGCTGCCGGAGCGTCCGGCCGACATGGCACTGCGTCCGTTCGGCGAACCTGCCGACTCGCCCGTCAAATCCGATATGAGCAAGCAGAATCCGCTCGCAATCGCGTTCGGCACGCTGGCAATGGCGAGCAAGACGCGCGACTTCTGGCTGCTGTTCTTCAGCTTCTTCATTTGCGGCGCGAGCACGAACGGCTACGTCGGCACTCATTTGATCGCGATGTGCGGCGACTACGGCATGACGGAAGTGCAGGGCGCTTCCCTGCTCGCGGCCATGGGCATTTTCGATCTGTTCGGCACGACGCTGTCGGGCTGGCTGTCGGACCGGTTCAACGCGCGCGTGCTGCTGTTCTGGTACTACGGGCTACGCGGCCTGTCGCTGATGTATCTGCCGCACGCGTTCGGCATCGACTTCTTCGGCTTGCCGCTGTTCGCGGTGTTCTACGGTCTCGACTGGATCGCGACCGTGCCGCCGACGGTCCGTCTCGCCACCGATGTGTACGGCAAGGACTCGGCGCCCGTGGTGTTCGGTTGGGTGGTTGCGGGTCATCAGCTCGGCGCGGCCTTCGCGGCGCTCGGCGCGGGCATGCTGCGCGCGAGTCTCGGCACGTACACGGTGGCGTCGATGATTTCCGGCGGACTGTGCATCATCGCGTCGATCATCGTGCTGCGGATCAACCGTGGTGAGCGGAGCGTAGCGGCGCAGGCCGTTTGATGCGGTAACCCGCTTCGAAGTGCGAAAGAGCGCGTCGCGGTCGAAGGCCGCGGCGCGCTTTTCTTATGTCTTTTCGCGTTTTAAATGTGCGCGACCAGCGGGGCGCGAACCGGACGGCTCGGGTTATGCTAGTGGGCCCTCGGGCCACTGCCCGCCGATCATGAATTTCGACCGAGAAATGCGCATGACCACCAAACCCGCACGCACCGACGTTCCCATTCATGACCTGATCGCCGGCCGCTGGAGCCCGCGCGCGTATTCGAGCGAGCCCGTGACGCGCGAGCAGCTGCGCACGGTGCTCGAGGCGGCGCGCTGGGCGCCTTCGTCGTACAACCTGCAGCCTTGGCGCTTCGTGGTGTTCGATCGCACCACGGACGACGTCTCCTTCAAGAAAGCTTTCGACACGCTCGTGCCCTTCAATCAGGGCTGGAATGCAAAGGCGCCGGTGCTGATCTGCGTGACGGCGCACACGCTGACGGCGAAGGGCGAAGTCAATCGTTGCGCGCCTTACGACGCGGGCGCGGCGGCGCTGTCGCTGGTGTTGCAGGCGCATGCACTCGGGCTCGCTGCGCATCAGATGAGCGGCTTCGACGTCAACGCATTCCGCAAGGCGTTCGCGGTGCCCGATGACATCGAGGTGATCGCGATGATTTCACTCGGCCATTACGGCGACGTCGACAAACTCGACCCGGTGCTGCGCGAGCGCGAAAAGGCGGCGCGCACGCGTGTGCCGCTCGGCGACATCGCTTTTGCGGGCGGATGGAACAAGGCGTTCTGAGTGGTTGTCAGCGCGTGAATGGTTCGACATGGAACGCGGCCGACGGCCGCGTTTTTTATTGCGCGGCGCTCTCCAGGGCTCATTCGTCATCGATCACGGATAGCGGCGCGGCGACGCTTTCGAGCGGCCGCCGTTCCGCGTCCACGCCCCAGATTGCCGCGATCACCGCGGCGGCCAGCATCAGCGCCGAGCCGACCAGATAACCCGAAAACACTTCGCTGCGCTGCTGCGTGTCGATCAGCCGGCCGAAAAACGCCGGCCCCGCGATACCGCCGAGCGCGGTACCGAACGCGTAGAACACCGCAATCGCGAGCGCACGGATTTCAAGTGGAAACGATTCGCTGACGGTCAGATACGCCGAACTCGCCGCCGCCGACGCGAAGAAGAAAATCACCATCCACGCGATGGTCTGCGTCGTCACGGTGAGCAATTGCTGTTCGAACAGGTAACCGCTCACGGTCAGCAGCAACGCCGAAATCGCGTAAGTCGCGGTGATCATCTTGCGGCGCCCGATCACGTCGAACAGCCTGCCGATCAGCAGCGGACCCGCGAAATTGCCGAGCGCGAACGGCAGGATGTACCAGCCGACATGGTCGCCGGGCACGTGATAGAAATCGGTCAACACCAGCGCGTAGGTGAAGAAAATCGCGTTGTAGAAGAACGCTTGCGCCGTCATCAGCGACAGCCCGACCAGCGCCCGGCGCCGGTGCACCATGAACAGCGTATGGAAGACCTCGCGCAGCGTGGTGTGTTCGCGGGCGCGCAGGCGCAGGCGCATGAGTGCATCGTCGGCGAGCGCGTGATTTTCCGCGCGAAAGCGCGCCTCGATCCCTTCGACTATTTCGCGCGCTTGCCTTTCGTCACCGTGCGTGAGCAGCCAGCGCGGACTTTCGGGTATCCATGCGCGCATCGGCAGGATTGCCAGGGCGAGCGCCGCGCCGATAAAGAAGCACGCGCGCCAGCCCCAGTCGCCGGGCAGCAGATGCGGGTCGAGCATCACCAGCGAACCGACCGCGCCAAGCGCCGCGCCGATCCAGAATGTGCCGTTGATCGCGAGATCGGTGTGTCCGCGCACGCGCGCGGGCGTGAATTCCTGGATCGTCGAATTGATGGCGGTGTACTCGCCGCCGATGCCCGCGCCCGTCAGGAAGCGAAACAGCAAAAAGCTCGTGAGATTCCACGAGAACGCGGTCGCCGCCGTCGCCGCGAGATACAGCGCGAGCGTGACGAAGAACAGCTTGCGCCTGCCGAGCCGGTCAGTCAGCCAGCCAAAGCCGAGCGCGCCCAGCACGGCGCCGGCGATATACGCGCTGCCGGCCAATCCCACGTCCGCGTTCGAGAAGCGCAACACCGCGCTCGACTTCAACGCGCTCGCGACGGAACCCGCGAGCGTCACCTCCAGCCCGTCGAGCAGCCACGTCACCCCGAGCGCGACGACGATCAGCGAATGGAAGCGGCCCCACGGCAGGCGGTCGAGCCGCGAAGGCAGATCGGTTTCGACGATGCTGGCCGGTTCGGCGCGAACCGTGGCGGCGGAAGGTTCCTGCATCGAGTCTCCTGAATGAGCGAGCCAAATGAGCCAAATGAGCGAGCCGATGCTCAGGCAAGATTTCTGAGGATTCTGTAAGCGGGCTTCGAACAGCGTATCCTGTCGGATTCATTCGAGCCCGGCGCGACCTTTCGATGAAGCAATTCGCATTCCCCATCGCCACTGCGTGCACGGTGCGCCGACGGTTGATGGTGTCACAGCTTTCATGTTACAAAGCCCGTCCCTTTTTCTGTGCGCGCCTGCGTGAGCGGCGAATCCTGCCATGACCTATTGCGCGATTGACTTCGGCACGTCGAATTCGGCAGTTGCCGTCCCGGTCGGCGCTTCGCCAGCCGGTCAGGCGGCGCTGAAGCTGGCGCCTGTCGAAGGCGCCTACACGACGCTGCCCACGGCCGTCTTCTTCAACACCGACGAAAACCGGCGCGAGTACGGCCGCGCGGCGCTGGAAGCGTATGTCGACGGCTTCGACGGCCGGCTGATGCGCTCGATGAAGAGCATCCTCGGCTCGGCACTCGCCGACAACAATACGGACCTCGGCGACGGCTCCGCGATCAAATACACCGACGTGATCGCGATCTTCGTCACGCATCTGAAGCGCTGCGCCGAACAGACGGCGGGTACGCCGATCAGCCGCGCGGTGCTCGGGCGCCCGGTGTTTTTCGTCGACGACGATCCGCGTGCCGATCAGCTCGCGCAGCAGCAGCTCGAAGCGGCGGCGCGCTCGATCGGTCTCAGCGAGATTCACTTCCAGTACGAGCCGATCGCGGCCGCCTTCGATTACGAAGCGCATCTGACGCAGGAAGGGCTGGTGCTGGTGGCCGATATCGGCGGCGGCACGTCGGACTTCTCGCTGGTGCGCGTCGGCCCGGAGCGGATGAAGCGTATCGAGCGCAAGGACGACGTGCTCGCGCATCACGGTGTGCACGTCGCCGGAACGGACTTCGACCGGCGCGTCGAGCTGGCGACGATCCTGCGCGAACTCGGCTATCAATCGCTCGACCCGGAAGGGCGCGAAGTGCCGAACCGTATTTACTTCGACCTCGCCACCTGGCATCTGATCAACACGATCTACACGCCAAAACGCGTGTCCGAACTCGGGTTGATGCGGCATCTGTATTCGGACACACGGCATCACGACCGGCTGATGCGCGTCGTGGAGCAGCGTTTCGGCCATGCGCTCGCGGCGCACGCTGAAGAAGCGAAGATTGGCGTGGCGGCGGGCGGCGAGACGCTGATCGATCTGGAAATCGTCGAGGAGGATTTGCGCCTCGCATTCGACGAAGCGCAACTGATCGCGGCGGGCAAGGACGAGACGCAGCGCATCGTCCAGGCCGCGCGCGATACCGTGCAGCGTGCGGGCGTCGCGCCGCGCGATGTCGATGCGCTGTACTTCACGGGGGGATCGACGGGACTGGCGTTCTTGTCGGGCGCGCTGGCTGCGGCGTTTCCTGATGCGCGTCCCGTATTCGGCGACCGTCTTGCCAGTGTTGCAACCGGGCTGGGTATTCACGCCCAGCGCGTATTCCAGTAAAGATTTTGGATTTCGCGCCGAAATCCCGATTAACCGCAGAAAAGAAAAAACCCCGCCTTGGCGGGGTTTTTCTGCGTCCGGAAGGAAGCTAAGCTTAGACCGGCTTGATGTTAGCGGCCTGCTTGCCCTTCGGGCCCGTCTTGACGTCGTAGGTAACCTTTTGGTTTTCCTGCAGCGTCTTGAAGCCTTCTACGCGGATTTCCGAGAAATGCGCGAACAGATCTTCGCCGCCGGCGTCCGGCGTGATAAAACCAAAGCCCTTTGCGTCATTGAACCACTTGACGGTACCGGTTTCCATATTACTGTTTCCTAAAAATGGTGAATAAGGCCGAAGCCCGAGGGTGCATGAAAATCAAGGAAGGGTAATAGGACCAACCGGAGTACCGTTGATGGGCGAACTACGAAAGAACCAATTCACTCGCCGCTTGAAATCCTGCCCGTCCTTTATACGGGCATTTCGAGAGAAGGTCAACCGTAATCTTTAAATCCTCATATGGATCGGGGATATTGGGTACTAAATTGCTTACAAAGCTTGCTATTTTCGCGGTTTTTTTGTAGGGCTCAATCGTATTTTGACTGCAATAGCGCGGTGCAACCGTTAAACTACGCCCCGCGCGCGGCCGGTTGCACCTGTGAAACAGAACTCGCAATCGCGTTCGCGATCGCTCGCCGTATGCCCTGGTCTTTCCTATGACTTCAAGCCGTGTCTTTAACGGCCGCGGCAGCGGCGTGCTTTCAGATATAGGAGAAGACGTGAAAAGTTCTATTCAACGGCACATTGGCCCATTCGCGCTGATGCTGACGGGGCTCGGCT
>NZ_JAGUUD010000066.1:0-48453 GCF_020177535.1 Paraburkholderia sp. XV
CGGCGGCAAAGAAAAGTAGGTGCCGCCCCGCACAGGGGCGACGCGTGGAGCACGCTAACGAATCGCGGATGCCAGCGAAAAGACAATTCGCGGATGCCAGCGAAAGCAAAAGCAAACCGCGGACGCCAGCGCAAAGCAAAAAGCCAATCCGCAGATGCCTGCGCAAAGGCCGAAAAGGCCAAAAAAAACACCAAACGGCAACGACTACGCCGCCCCCCTCCTAAACCCCGCCCCCGCATGCCGCGCAGGCAAACAATCCCCCTCCCCGAACAGCCTGTTCCGCAACGACCCATCCCCATACGCAGTCTTATAAAGACCCCGGCTCTGCAACTCAGGCACAACGAGATCAATAAAGTCCTCATAGCTTTCCGGCACAACCGTCCGGCTCAGATTGAAGCCATCAATCCCGGTCTCCTCGATCCAGCCCTGCAACTCATCCGCGACCTGGGCAGCACTGCCCACAATCGCCGGATACCTCCCGCCCAACTCGAACATCTCGAGCAACTTCCGCCGCGTCCACCCATGCTGCTTCGCCGTCCGCGTCGCGGACTCGATGGCATTGCCAGGCGCATAATCGACAGGCTCGTCAAGATCGTATTGCGCATAGTCAATGCCAGTACTGGCAGCAAAATGCGCAAGCCCCGCTTCACGGCTCGCATATCGCAAATAGTCCGCATACTTCTCACGTGCTTCACGCTCAGTAGTGCCCGCAACAACGGCCGCTCCGGCAAACACCTTAACGTCGTCCGGCCGGCGACCGGCAAGCACAAGCTGCTCTCGCAGCGCCTTCACCGTTTCTCGCGCAGCATTCCGGTTCGGCGGCGAAATAAACACACATTCGGCATGACGCGCTGCAAAACGTTGACCACGCCCGGAACTCCCTGCCTGAAAGAGCACAGGCGTGCGTTGCGGCGACGGCTCCGCAAGATGGTAGCCTTCGACGTCGTAGTATCGCCCCGCATGCCGAACCTTATGCACCTTCGCGGGATCGGCATACACCCGCGCGCCCTTGTCGCGCCGCACGGCATCCGCTTCCCAACTGCCTTCCCACAGCTTGTAGAGCACTTCGAGATATTCGTCCGCGCGCTCGTAGCGTTCGTCGTGCGGAAGCTGCTCGCTCAGCCCCATCGCGCGCGCCGCGCTGTCGAGATACCCCGTGACGATATTCCAGCCGATGCGCCCTTGTGTCAGATGATCGAGCGTCGAGAAACGGCGTGCGAGCAGATACGGCTGTTCATAAGTGAGATTGACGGTCACCCCGAAGCCCAGATGCTCCGTCACGGCAGCCATCGCCGAAACAAGCAGCAAGGGATCGTTGACGGGCAACTGGATCGACTCGCGCAAGGTCACGTCGACGTTGCGCTGATAAATGTCGTACACACCGACGATGTCGGCCAGAAAGAGACCATCGAACAATCCGCGCTCCAGCGTGCGAGCGAGATCGGTCCAGTACGGCAACAGGCGGTAGTCGGTCGACCGGTCGCGCGGATGCGTCCACAACCCATGGTTGATATGACCCACGCAATTCATATTGAACGCGTTGAGCAGAATCTGTTTCCTCGCCATTACAAGGCTCCATGCCGGGGCGGCAGCGTGTCGTTGAGATAGTAGTTGCCTACCGCGTGATACTTCCAGCGCACCGGATCGTGCAGCGTATGCGTGCGGGCATTGCGCCAGAAACGGTCGAGCCCCAGACCATCGAGCGTCGCGGAAGTACCGGCGAGTTCGAACAGACGCGAGCCCGCATCCAGCGATACGGTCGTGGTGAGCGCACGCGCCTCCGCGACGGCAACCGATGCCTGCGCCACCGAGCGCTCCGTCGGCCCGGCCTGCGCGGCATCGACAAAGCGTGCCGCGCGGCGCAGCAATGCCTGCGCCGCGCGCAGGCGCACTGCGAGGTCGCCGAACTGCGCGATGGTCAGCGGGTCGTCGGCGGCGCGCGCGATCTTTGCGTCGATCCACGGTCGGGAATGCTCACGCACGAACTGCAATGCGGCCTGGAACGCGCCGCGCGCCTGGCCGAGATCGATCGCCGCGTGAATGATCTGCGCGAGCGGTCCGATCGTCGTCGGACGCTCGAACGATGCCTGAAACGGAACGACCCATTCCGGCTCGACACGCACGTGATTGAACTGCACCGACCCGCTGCCCGTGACACGCTGACCAAAGCCATCCCAGTCGTCGATCACCTCGACGCCGTCGGCGTCGCGCGGCACGAAAGCGAGCCACGTGATGTCGCGCCCTTTCTCCTCCGTGATCACCAGCGTGGGAATCCAGTGCGCGTACAGTGCACCCGTGCAATAGAACTTGCGGCCGTCGATATGCCAGCCGGCCGCCGTGCGCGCCAGCCGCGTGCGGCGTTTGAAGTCCTTGTGGCCGGTTTCGGCGAGCGCGTTGCCGAAGCGCTCGCCAGCCAGTACGCGATCGTAGAAAAAGCGCTGCTGTTCGCTGCTGCCGCCGACGCGCAGCACTTCGAGCGCGTAGTAATGATTTTGCGGAATCTGGCCGAGCGAGCCGTCTGCCGCGGAAATCGTCGCGGTCACTTCCGCGAGCGTCCCGCTGCTCACGCCCGCGCCGCCGAAGTCGCGCGGCACGGTGATGCCCCACAGCCCGCTCGCCACGAACGCGTCAAGCTCGGCCCACGGCAAACGCCGCTCGCGATCGCGTAATGCTGCATCGGGGGCGAACGCCTCAGCGAGTTGCTTTGCGATACGCAGCGCGTGCGCGTCGTCGGCAATGCGGTCGGGCATCACCCGACCGGTGCGCGTGGTATCGCGCGTCTCTTCAGAAATATCGAGGCTCATGCTTCAGTTCCACGAATGCCGCGCAGGCAGCACATGATTCAGGTGATAGTTGCCCAGCAGATGCAGTTTCCAGCGCACCGGGTCGTGCAGCGTATGTGTGCGCGCATTGCGCCAATGACGATCGAGTTGATGGACGGCGCGAGTCGAGGCCGAACCCGCCAGCTCGAACAGCTTCTCGCTTGCTTCGAGGGCAATGCGTGTGGTCAGCACCTTGGCCTCCGCGACCGCAACGGACGCCCGCGCGCTGGCCTCGGCATCGATGGGCGCGGCAGCGACGGCATCGAGCGTATGGCCTGCCTCCAGCAACACCTCGCGTGCGGCGTGCAATTCGATCTGCAGGCGGCCGACGTCGGCGATGATGTAGGGATCGTCCGTCGCGCGCTCCAGACCCGAATCGATCCACGGCCGCGCACGCTCGCGCACGAAGGCAAGGGCATCGGCTACCGCTGCCTCGGCAATGCCCTGATCGATGGCTGCCTGGATCAGCTGCGACGTCGGCCCGAACAGGCCGGGACGGTCGGCGAGCTGCCAGATCGGCAGCACATCCTGCGGATCGACGGCTACGTTGTCGAAGATCACCGTGCCGCTCGCTGTCGTGCGTTGACCAAACGAACTCCAGTCGTCGATCACCGTGAGACCCGGCGCGTCGCGCGGCACCCAGACCTGGACGGCATGTCCTGCATCGTCGGTCGCACGCGCGGGCACACGGTGAGCGAACAGCGCGCCGGTGGAATAGAAACGCTTGCCGTCGAGACGCAGCCCGTCTGCTGTCGCGCGCAGCCGCGTCGTGCCCTGCAACACCGTGGACGCAGCGGCCGAGCGCCGTTCGGGGCCCGCATTGCCGAGCCGATGACCCGTCAGCACTTCGCCATACAGGCGCGCTTTCTGCGCCGGCGTACCGATTTCACGCAACACACCCAACACGCCGAAATGATTCTGCGGAATCTGGCCCAACGCAGGATCGGCGCTGCAAAGAATCACGAACACTTCGGCCAGCGTCGCGAACGATACGTCCGCGCCGCCGTATTGAGCCGGCACCGTGATCGCACCCAGTCCGCTTTCGGACCAAAGATCGAGTTCGGCCCAAGGCAGAATGCGCTGGCGATCGCGCTCAGCCGCACCGCGTGCGAAGAGAGCCGCTAGCGCATGGGCGGCTGCGAGCGCCCCGGAATCGTCGGCGATGCGCTTCACGCGCGCGGGGTCCGGCCGCCGCGGCAATTGCGTTGCGGCCAGGGAGGAGTCGACTATAGACATGGTGGCTCATACGAACGGGTAAAGCCCTACGCTCGCGACGCAACCGTCGCGGCTCGCTGCGGACAGGGCCAATCCTGTATTGGATCAGCCCAGGCGAGCCTGGCCTACTATCGAATTTGACATTGCTTATGACAGGTTCCGGTTTTCGAACACGGACGGCAGCATCGACTCTTCAGGAATAGAACGATGGCGTGGGCAGTTCGTCGTTGACTGCCCACTCGCCCAGTTCCTGCAATTTGTAGTCGACGGGATCGTGCAGCGTTTGCGTGCGCAGATTGCGCCAGAACCGGTCGAGCCGCAGCGCGCCGTGCGTGGCGCGCGCACCCGCCACCTCGAACAGGCGGGTGCTCAGATCGAGACCGATGCGCGTGGCGGCAACTTTGGCCGTCGCGATTGCAACGGCGACGTGTCCGCGCGTTGTCTCGTCGAGTTCCGCGCCGCGCGCCCAGGCCTCGTCGAACAGTTGCACCGCGCGCCCGGCGAGCAAACGGACGCTTTCCAGCCCGACCCAGAACTCGCCGTAGTGGCGCAGCGTATGGGGGTCCTTGCTGGCCTGCTCCGCCGGCGACTTGAACCAGGGGCGCGATTCGTTCCGTGTGTAGTGCTTCATCTCCGCAAACACGCCCTCGCCGATGCCGAGGAACATCTGCGTGAAAATCAATTGGGCCAACAACGGACGCAGACACGCGAACGGCGTGCTCAATGGGCCAGGCTCCAGCAGCAGCTCGCTTTCTGCCACGCGCACATGCTCGAAGAGCGCGCTGCCGCTATCCGTTTGCCGCTGCCCGAAGCTGTTCCAGTCGTGATTCAACGTGATACCCGAACGGGAAGTGGGTATTGCCGCGATCAGTAATTTTCGGCTGACGGCGTCCAGCCCCGACGCGACCAGCATGTCGGAATCCAGTGCCCCTGAGCAAAAGCTCTTCTTGCCGGAGAATTCGTAGGCGTCGTCGACGCGTTGCACCACGGTGCGCGTATCCAACGGGTTCAGCGTGTTGCCCCAGAACCAGTTCTTCTGCGCGGTCTGCTCGAACCACGGCTCCCATTGATCCGGACGTCCGAACAGCCGCACGGTGGCGAGCAGCAGATGATGGAATCCGAACACATGCGCAATCGAACTGTCGACTCGCGCGAAGGTCCTGACGACATCGAGCGTCTGCGCCCAGCTTGCGCCCGTTCCACCGTATTGCTGGGGAATCGACAGCGACAGCAGGCCGCTCGCCCGGATCGCGTCGCGCTCGGCCTTGGGCGTGCCGCCCCTTTCATCGCGTTCGACTGCGCTCGCGGCAAGTTGCCGCGTAAGCGCCTGCGCGGCCTGGAGCGGCGAAGCGGGATTGGATTCAACGTGTGCTGACATGGTATGCAGAGTCGAGAAGATAACGGGCAAGTTTAAGAAAGCCACGACGACAAGACCTACCAACGAGTGCTTGAATGCTTATGCGAATTTCTTCTTAACACCCGAACCGCCACTGCGAATGATGCACCACATTGTCTGCTAAAACAGAAATCCGCTTCTGCAATAGCGCCAGGACTGCTTTGATTCTGAACTTTAATTGGTTCGCAGATGCGATCGGCTTCGTTACATTGAAGCTCAAATCACACGTGACCATAAGGACCATCGATGGCATCGGTTCGGGGCTTTGCATTCTTCGCACGCGCGCGCCGCGCACACGTTCTGCGCAACATCATGACGACGGCGGCCGCCGCGCTGGCGCTGTGCTATTTCGGGAGCACGCAGGCCGCGCCGCTCGCCGAACTGAAGCTCGACTACGCGTATTACTCGCCGGAAAGCCTCGTCATCAAACGCAATGGCTGGCTGGAACAGGAGTTCGCCGCCGATCATACGCAGGTCAAGTGGGTACTGAGCCTGGGAAGCAACCGCGCACTCGAGTATCTGAATAGCGGCGCGGTCGATATCGGCTCGACAGCGGGTCTCGCCGCTGTGCTCGGCAAGGCAAACGGCAATCCGATCCGTGCGGTGTATGTGTTTTCCCGGCCTGAATGGACGGCCCTCGTCGTGCGCAAGGATTCGCCCATCAAGAGTCTCGCCGATCTCAAAGGCAAGAAGATTGCCGCCACCAAGGGCACCGATCCTTTCCTCTTCACCTTGCGCGCGCTGCACACCGTGGGCCTCTCGCGCGACGACGTGGAAATCGTGAATCTGCAGCATCCGGACGGCCGCACGGCGCTCGCGAACAGCCAGGTCGATGCGTGGGCGGGGCTCGATCCGCACATGGCCGCCGCGCAGATCGACGATGGCGCGCGCCTGCTTTACCGTAATGTCGATTTCAACACGTGGGGCCTGCTCAATGCACGCGAGGACTTCATCCGCGAGCATCCGGAGCAACTGGCCCGCGTGTTGAAGGTTTATGAAAAAGCACGAGTGTGGATCGCCGCGCATCCCGACGATACGGCGAAGATCGTCTCGGAGGAATCGAAGGTTTCGCTCGCGGTCGCGAAGCTGCAACTGAGCCGCAACGACTTCAGCCGTCCGCAGCCCGGCGCGCAACAGATCACTGCGCTCAAGGCAGCGGCGCCGATTCTCGTCGATGAACAGCTGGTGAAAAGCGGCACCGATCTCAATCAGGTCATCGACGCGCTGATCGATCCGAAAATCGCGCAGCCTGTCATCGCGAGCAATGGCGCAAAATGATTCGCACGCAACTCCACTCATGCGAGCAACCTGCACTGGCGCAGGCTTGAATCATGGCCGCCACTGAACAGACACTCGCGCTCGACACGCGCGATTCACACGCGCGGGCCGCAAGCGAACGTACATTGCGCAAACAACCCCGCGACGCCATGCGCTTATGGCGCTACGCAGGGTATTTGTTGCCCGTGGTCTTTCTCGCGTTGATCGAAGCGCTGGTGCGCGCGTCCGTGCTGCCGATGCATCTCGTCCCGGCTCCCAGCACGATCGCGCAAACGCTGTGGGATCTCGGCGGCGCACGCGTGGCACGACACATCGGCGCAAGCGTCGCGCGGGTGTATGCGGGCTTCGCACTCGGCTCGGCGCTCGCGTTGCTGATCGGCGCGGCGATGGGACTGAGCCGCCGCGTCGATGCGTTGCTCGACCCTGCGTTTCAGGCACTGCGCGCGATTCCTTCGCTCGCATGGGTGCCGATCCTGCTGCTGTGGATGGGCATCGACGAAGCGCCCAAGATCACGCTCATCGCGATTGGCGCGTTCTTTCCCGTGCAACTCAGCGTGGTCGCCGGCATTCACGGTGTCGACCGCAAGCTGATCGAATTCGGCGAACTCAACCGGCTGACGCCGCGTGCAATGTTCGCGCGCATTCTGCTGCCCGCGTCGATGCCGCAGATCTTCACGGGACTGCGCACGGGACTGAGCCTTGCGTGGATGTTCATGGTCGCCGCCGAACTGATCGCCGCAACGCGCGGCCTCGGCTATCTGCTCAGCGACGGCCGCGAGACGGGCAGACCCGATCTCGTGTTCGGCGCCATCCTGCTGCTGGCGTTGCTCGGCAAACTGAGCGACGGCGCGTTCAAGCTGATCGAAACGCGCGTGTTGTCCTGGCGCGATGCGCGCCACGTCTCGGGAGACGCGCCATGAGCCCGCATTCCGCCCCCTTGCTGCAAGTGCGCGGCCTCGCGCGGCGCTTCGGGCCGCGCACGGTATTCGAACAGGTGTCGTTCGAACTGGCACGCGGCGAGATCGTCAGTCTGGTCGGCCCGAGCGGATGTGGAAAAAGCACGCTGCTGCGGGCCATTGCAGGCCTCGACAGACACTCGGAAGGTACTGTGCTGCTGGAGCAGCATTCGCAGCGCGGCCCATCCGACAGGATCGGCATGATCTTTCAGGAGCAACGGCTGCTGCCCTGGCTCAGTGTGGCCGACAATGTCGCGTTCGCCGCCGGCCCTCGGCAGGGACACGATCCGCGCGTCGATACCTTACTGGCGGAAGTGGGTCTGTCGGGTGTGCGCGACGCGTTGCCGAAACAGCTGTCGGGCGGCATGGCCCAGCGTGTCGCCCTCGCGCGCGGACTTTTCGGGGAACCGGACCTGCTGTTGCTCGACGAACCGTTCAGCGCCGTCGACGCCATCACGCGCTCGCGGCTTCAGCGTGTCCTGCTTGCGCTCGCGCACTCGCACGGAACGACCATCCTGCTCGTCACGCACGATCTGGACGAAGCGCTTCTTCTGTCCGATCGTGTTCTATTGCTGTCGCCGCCGGGCAATGACGGGCCAAGCCACATCGCGCGCGAGATTCACGTCGCCGCGCCACGGCCCCGAAATCTCCGCGATCCCGCGATGGACGCACTGCGAGATGCGCTGCTGGACGGTATCGCGTCAACGCCGATCTGATCGTGTCGGGCGGACCCGCATCCTGAACCGCGCAACGCACGACGACGGGCGCTTCCGGCTATCGCAGCGGCCAGGACGCATGGCCCCCAGCGCATGTCAGATAGCTACCATGCTTCGGCAAGAAACGGCACTAGCGCTGACAGCACCTCGTCCGGCGCGTCCTCGGGCAGCAGATGACCGCCTGGCAGCGACCGTCCCGTCACGCGCGCGGCCCATTTCGACCACACGTCGATGGGCAGCGTCTTTCGTGCTCTCTGCTCCCGCTCGCTCCACAGCACCAGTACTGGGCATGCGAGCTTCTTCCCTGCCGCGAAATCGGCGGTGTCGTACTGAAGGTCCTCTGCCGTCGCGGCACGGTAGTCCTCGCAGATGGCATGACGCACTTCGGGCTTGCGAAACGCAGCGCGGTAGGCATCGAGTGCTAGCGGGTCGATCGCGTCGAGTCCGCCTGCCATCTTCGACAGTGCCGCATCGATGAACGCGTCGGGGTCCGCGTCGAGCATGCGCTCCGGAAGATCGAAAGGTTGCGCGAGAAAGAACCAGTGCCACGCATTCAGCGCGAAGGTTCTATCCACATCCGCAAACGCGTCCAGCGTGGGGATGACCGTCAGCGAAGCGTAGGCGGCTACGCGCGCGGCGTGATCCAGCGCCAGCCGGTATCCGACGCGCGCGCCACGGTCATGCCCGGCCACGGCGAACCGTTCATGCCCCAGACGATCCATCAAGCCAATGAGCGCTTGTGCAACGCGCCGTTTGGTCCATCGCGGCTGGTCGTTTCGCGTGCGGCTGTCGCCGTATCCCGGCAAGTCGGGCACGATGACCGTGTGGGATTGCGCGAGCCTCGGCGCAATTTTTCGCCACGCGATGTGGGTTTGCGGATAGCCATGCAACAGCACGACGGGCGGGCCGGAGCCGCCTGTCACGCCACTGAACGACACGTCATCCGTATCAACGTCGAGTCTTGCGAAGCCGGGGAAAAAACTGCTTTCGGCAGGCTGAGCATTGCCATGCGTCATGGACACCTCCTTATGCGACGTGGCAGGCACTCAAACGGGACGAACACACCGACGCGCCAGAGGAAGCTTAAGCGATCGTGATGGTTTTGTTTTGCGGGGTGGCGTCGTCGACGTCCACACGCTTCAGGTCGTGAACGAGGTTAGCGACGGATGATCGACGTCGTCCGGGTGCTCGCGCAAGCTCAGAAGAACAGCAACGAGCGCAGTTCGATACTGCGGCGCGCCCTGGCATCGGGCGGCGACGACGGATCGTCGAATGCGGTATGCGCCGTCAGCCGTGCGATATCGTCGCCCGCGGAATCGTAGATTTTCAGCAGCAGGACCTCCTCCGGCGTCATCAACGGAAAGTAGTACCAGCGGTGCCGCGGATTGAAAACGAATGCATACGTCTCGCCGACCTTGTCCGGATAGATCAGATCCGACGGCACGAGATCGGTCAGCGCGATACTGCGCGCATCGCACAATGCGAGCGGCGACGACTCGACCGTCGATCCGACAGGACGCCACAGGTTGACGATCGCGACCCTGCCTTTCAGCAATGCTTGCGCTTCATGCGGCGGCAGATGATCGCGCACGCGGCGCGGACCCGAGACGAATGTCTGATCGTTGTGAATGAATTTGACAGGTTCGCGTACACCGCTCGCTCGCGCCGCCTGGCCGTCGCGAAGCGTGTGATCGAAGATGACGGCGCGCTTCGCGCCCGTCCAGCGTTTGAGCAGCGCTTCCGCCTCAGGGTAGTAAACCCGTTCGATCGCGGCAGGGTCCGAGAAATCGCTGAGCGCACTCGCGTGCTGCCGCAGCTCGAAGCCATTGCGGTCCAGCGACAGGCCACCCGGCGGCGGCGACACGCGCGCATTGACGATGCTCACGCGCTGCGTTCGATACACGCCGCTGCGCTGCGGCTCGCCTGCAGGCGGCTCATACGCATACGTGGCGGGCTTTTCTCCCGTCGCGACGAGATAGTTCAACGCGGCTTCGACAACGGCTGGCTGTTCGACGACGATATCGCTCATTGCTTACGCTCCATGCAAGCCCGCGGCTCAACTAGTCCGGCGCGATTTCGCCGATCACATGAAACATCTCGAACGTGTAGCCCATATTGAAGTAGCCCGCACGCGCATAGACGGCGATACGCTCGAGGCGTTCTCCCGCATCGCAAGGCGAGTGCTCCAGCTGCGGGCCCGTGCGTGCTTCGGCGGCGTAGGCGGAGCGCGCCTGCAACCGATGACGGACAGCCTGGAACGGATGAAATACGGCCTGACGATAAAACGATGCGAGGTTCATCGACATGATGCATCCTCCTGCTCGTGGCATATTCATCGAATCTAGTCAGTGGCGGCGCATTGCACAAACAAGCATTTGTGCAATGCTTTGCAACGCACCGCCGATGAATGAACCGGCCCTCAGGCGTCCGCCCGCCCTGTCACGGACGGCACGCTCGCATAGTCCTCGCCGTCGATATCGTAACCAGACGGTTCCCAGCGGATCGCGAGCAGCACCAGCAGCGACGTCAGCGGAGCAATCGCGATGACCCAGAACACCTTCGTGCCGAGCGCGCCTGCCAGCACCGGGAACAGAAACAGTGAGATCGTCGATGCCGTGCGCACGAGCGTCTGATTGAACCCCACACCGATACCGCGCAGCGACGTCGGGTAGCTGAGCGACGCGTAGGTCATCGAATGCGACCCGGGCCCGAAGCCTTGACCGAACAGATAACCGCCCAATAGCAGAATCGCCGCCACCACCAGCGCCGTGCCGCCCGGACGACCGATCAGCGCGAGTCCGATCAACGACGCGAATTGCAGCGAGTGACCGAGCACGGTCATTTTCCACGCACCGACCGTCGGTGCGGTTCGCACGCCGATCAGCCCGCCCACGAACGCGAACAACAGATTGAGCGCGAGCGATGCGACGATTGTCGTCAGCGGTCCCTGCGCGAAAAAGCTCGTGATGATGACAGGCAAGCCAAAGATGATCGCGTTGTAACCGAACGACGACGCACTGCCGATCACGGCCGCGAGTATCGTGCGTCGGCGGTAGGTGGCGTTGAACAGCACGCCGTAGTTGCGCCACGAAGCGCGGCGCGGTTGTGCGACGGGCGCCGTGGTCCGTTCGACGACGGCATCGACGCCATACGAACGCTTCAGGATGCGCGCAGCGCCTTCCAGGTCGCCCTGGTTCGCTGCCCACACAGGCGATTCGCTGATATAGCGGCTGCGCACCAGAATGATGACGATCGCGGGCACCGCACCGAATGCGAGCGTGAGCCGCCACAGCCAGCCGAGCTGGTGCTCGGGCAGGATCGCGTACAAACCGAGAATCAGCAGATAGCATGTACTCGTCGCGGCATACCACGCGGGGCACCACGCCGCGACGCTTGCCGCCTTGTTGCCCTTGCCCGCCACACGCGAGAATTCGGCCAGAAACGCCATCGCAACGGGCAGATCGAGTCCGACACCGAATCCCATCAGGAAGCGCGCGCCGCCGAGCACCCATGCGTTTGGCGCGAGACCGGCCGCAATCGCGGCGACGACGAAGAACAGCATGTCGGCCATGAACACCCGATAGCGGCCGATCCGATCCGTCAGATAGCCGCCGAACAACGCGCCGAGAATCGCGCCGAACGTAATCGCCGACGATACGAAGCCCACTTGCACGGGCGACAGTGCGAACTGTTTCGCGATGTCCTTGATGCCGTACGCAAGCGAGGTCAGATCATAGGCATCGAGAAACACCCCGCCTAGTGCAATCGCGATGACGATGCGTGCATTGCTGCCCTTCACCGCGCCTGCATTGACGATACGGGAGACATCCTGCGCGGACCGGATGACGGCTGGGCGCGTGGTGTCGTGCGCAACGGACGAGTCCAGCGCAGTGGTTGGAATAGCGACGGTAGACATGATGGATGTCGAACAGGAAGTCAGAAGTTCCTGCATGCTAGCGACGCCCATCGCGTCTTCCAAACGACGATTGAATATATGCAAATTGACGTTGCTACGATGCGCTTCGCTTCGCGCTGTGCGCGTTGCGTATCGACGATTGATGCTTTCGATATGCGCAAACATTGTTTGGATCCGCACGTATAGCCACTTAACGTCGTGATCCGGAATATCCCGATTCACGCACGAAACTCCGATCAGCAAACGCGACACATCACCATCATGACTTCATCCAATTCACGTACGGCCGAGCATCCCATCGACAGACAATTTCTGGAGCGCTGGTCGCCGCGCGCCTTCGCGCAAGACACGCTTCCGGAAGCGTCGCTGCTGACCTTCCTCGAAGCGGCACGCTGGGCGCCTTCTTCGTACAACTCGCAGCCGTGGCGCTTTGTCTATGCACGGCGCGATACGGAGCACTGGACCCGCTTTCTCGGCTTTCTCAACGAGTTCAACCGGGGCTGGGCGCAACATGCCGCCGCCATTCTGATCGTGCTGTCGAAACGGACATTCACGCCGCCGGGCGCAACCGACGAGGTCGCGCTGGCGTCCCATTCATTCGATACGGGCGCAGCATGGGGCTATTTCGCGCTGCAGGCCAGTTTGTCCGGATGGAAGGCTCATGGTCTTGCCGGCATCGACCGCGAGCGCATCCGTGCCGAACTGGCTGTTCCCGACGACTATGCCGTCGAAGCGGCGATCGCGATCGGCCGCCCCGGCGACAAGTCTTCACTGCCTGAAGGACTGCAAAAGCGCGAAACGCCGAGTCCGCGCAATCCGCTCTCCACGTTTGCCGCAGAGGGACAGTTCGTGTTCTGATCGCGAGCGCGAGCACGTCTTCGCGATTCTTGTCGAGACGCCTTCGACGCAATGCTCGTGCGTCTTTATCCGTCGCTCGAACCTTCGAGACCTTAGGCGGATGAGGCATGCCGTGGCGAACGCAGAGACGATCTGCAAGGCGGACACCGTGCATCCTGCTCGCCCAGCACAGGATGCACGCTGCCGTTACTGCAGAAGTTTCAGCACCTGCTGCGGCATCGAGTTCGCTTGCGCGAGTACCGAGATACCAGCTTGCTGCAACACCTGGGCCTTCGACAGGTTCGCTGTTTCCGTTGCGAAGTCCGCGTCGGTGATCTGCGATTCGGCGGCGCTCATATTGGTCGCTTCCGTTTGCGTCGTCGAAATGGCGGCCTGGAACGTGTTCTGCGTCGCGCCGAGGGTCGCCTGGAAGGTGTTGACGCTCGTCAGCACGTTATCGATCGAACTCATGGCCGCTTGCGCGCCCGAAGCCGTCGCCACGCTCAAGCCGCTGATGCCCAGCGAGTTCGCGTCCCAGCTTTGCGTGCCGAAGTCCGCAGTGATCTGCTGGCCGTTGAACGCGCCGATCTGGAAGTTGACCGAGCCGACACCGTTCAGCACGGCCTGACCGTTGAACGTAGTCTGTTGTGCAACGCGCGTGATTTCCGTCAGACGCGTCGACACTTCTGCCTGCAGATTGGCGAGCGCGTTCGAGTCGAGCGAGCCGTCGCCCGCTTCCACGGCCAACTGACGGATGCGCTGCAGGTTGTCGACGATCGATTGCAGCGCGCCGTTCGTGGTCTGCACCATCGAAATGCCGTTGTTCGCGTTTGCGGCCCCCTGCGTCAACGCATTGATCGATGCCGTTTGCGACGTCGCGATCGCGAGACCCGCTGCGTCGTCAGCGGCCGTGTTGATGCGCTTGCCGGACGACAGACGGTTGATGGCCTGCGAGAGCGCGTTTTGCGAACCCTCCAGGTTGTTCTGCGCCGTCAGCGACATGATGTTCGTATTGATGTTAAGCATTTCAACCCCTTTCGGTTCTGGAAAGATCGACATGAGCGGCAATGCGGTCTATTCGGTACTTCGCGCCGCCACTCGACGGGGTTTACGACGGCTCTAAATATTGCTTTAGGTTTCTTCAGGTAATTTCCGTTTAAGAACGATGCGGAATTGCGGTGCGGAAATACCGCCCAACATCGCTACAACCTATTGATATGCATGGATATTTTTTTACCAATCCATACTTCTTCCATTTCCATTAACCGGCATTACAAAGAGAGCCACTCTAATTTTAATGTTACGAATAATTATGCAAGCTTTATAGCCTCATGAAAGGGGTAATCGGTAGAACCTCGTTTATCGCTGACGCGGTAATAACTTTTACTGACAGTCCGGTTGCCATTGCGTCCGCGAATCTTTCATGCAGACAACCTGTCGTTTGCCGCGCGGGGCTGGTCAACATATTTCACGGCGAGGCGACGCAAGCCCCTTTCTCGCGCGCCGTTTAGCTGCGGGCCTCGATGCGTCGCGCGGGACGTGCGAGCAGCAGGACGATCGTGACCACGCAAAACACGGCGCCCGCATGGAACGTCGCAGCCGCGCCTATCGTGTCCCACAAAGCGCCCGCGATCACACTGGAAATCAGCGTCACCAGTCCGCTCGCGAGATTGAACAGACCGAACGCCGTGCCGCGCAAATGCGCGGGCGCGCTGTGCGACACCATCGTCGCGAGCAGCCCTTGTGTCATGCCCATATGCAGGCCCCACAGCGCGACGCCCGCGAGCAGGAGGCTCCAGTGAACGGCATACGCAAGCACGACATCGGACACGCCAAGTATCACCAGCCCGCCAACCAGCAGCCTGACATGACTCGTCGAATCCGCGAGCTTGCCGAACGGATAGGCCGAGAGCGAATACACGACGTTCATCGCGACCATCACGAGCGGCACCAGCGCGACGGGCACGCCGCTGTCCAGCGCACGCAGCACGAGAAACGCCTCGCTGAAGCGCGCGAGTGCGAACGCGGCCCCGATTGCGACGATCCACCAGTACGCGCCGTCCAGTTGGCGCATGCTGTCGCGCCGGATCGGATTGACACGCTTCGCGCCGGCCTGGCGCGTGGGTTCGTTGATGCCGGCCGCCAGCAACGCGACGGCCAGCGCGCCAGGAATGACGGCCAGCCAGAACGCAAGCCGGAAGTCGTTCGCCCAGGTCAGCATGATCGCGGCCGCGAGCAACGGCCCGAGAACAGCGCCCACTGTATCGAGCGACTGCCGCAAGCCGAACGCGGCCCCGCGTAGCGGCGGCGGCGTGATATCGGCGACCAGCGCATCGCGCGGCGCGCCGCGAATGCCCTTACCGATCCGGTCGATCACGCGCGCCGTCACGACGAGACCGAGGGTCGGCGCTATCGCGAACAAGGGCTTGCTCAGCGCGCCGAGTCCATAACCCGCGACAGCGAGCCATTTGCGATTGCCGAGGTAATCGCTGAGCGCACCGGAGAAGACCTTGACGATGGGCGCAGTGGCCTCGGCGATGCCTTCGATCAAGCCGATCGTCGTTGCACTCGCGCCGAGGCCCGCCAGCATGAACATCGGCAGCAGGCTGTGAACGATCTCCGATGAGATGTCCATCAACAGGCTCACGCAACCCAACACCCAGACGCCGCCGGGTATCTGCCGCAGGGTGCCGACGCGGGACGGGCCGGATGCCGGCTTGTCAGCGGAAGCGGGACGCTCGTCCATATACGCGTCACACCTTGCGAAGAATGAAACGCCCTGCCCCTGTCATCTGATCGAGCGAGACGAGCTGACCGTCGCGCTCGATGAACTCGAAGGTCGAGCCCGGCGCGGATGCCATGCGAAACACGCGATCACGCGCTGCAATGAAGCGCTCGTCACGCTGTCCCGGCACGCGCAGCCACAACGTGCCGTCGTCGCGCATGAACACCTCGACGCACAGGCCGGCGGCCGTTTCGTAGGTTCCCGAAAAACGCTGCAACAAGACGGGCGCATGAGCAAACTCCTTGCGTACGAACACCACTTCGTTCTCGACGATCTTCGTGACGAAGCGGTCGATATCGCCTTCGTGCGTCGCCTGAAAGTTGATGCGCCAGCGCGCGTCGTCTTCGGGATCGTCTGCTTCGGCGTCGAAGCGGTCGTAGTGGTAGTGCTCCAACGGCAAATCCTGATCGCGAAACTTCAGGCGCAGATGGCCGTTCTCAAATGCGATCGCAATCGTGCCATAGGCTTGATGTGCGAAATCGCCCGCGTAGTCTTCGAGCCGATGGGATGGTTTCGTGTCCCCGATCCGGTCGTCGTACCGGCTGTTACGCGCCTGCGACATCGCTTGCCGCGCGGGCTCCAGCAGCCCGAACAGACGCTCGTTCCAGGGCGTCGGTTCGAGGCCCAGCAAACGCTCATAGAGTTGATAGTGGACGACGTCGCGCAATGCCGCGCAATGATCGCCGATCACAAACACGCTGACGCCGATCCGCTCTTTCGGCATGACCGAGACCTTCGAATGGAAGCCGCGGATATCGCCGCCATGAGAGGCCAGCAAATGCCCGCGATACACTTCCGTTTGCCGTCCCAAACCATATGCGCCGTTGAGCGATTCCCACCAGCCATACAGTTCCGGCGCCAGGTTCGGCAGCGGTATCGCGGGCGCCATTGTCTCGCGCAGCAAGGTCTTCGATACCACTTGCCGGTCGTCAACCTTGCCGTCGTTGACGAGCAACGACAGCCAGCGCGACATGTCGCCGAGCGTCGACACCATGCTGCCGGACGGCCACGGAAGATCGTTTTTCCGCGTCGTCTCGAGCTTGCGCAGTTCGCGGCGGTTTCGGTACTCGGTGTAGCCGATGGCCAGATTCGGCTCATCCAGCAGCGCCGAATAGAGAAATGACGTGTCGCGCATGCCCGCCGGTTCGAGCATGCGCTCGCGAACCAGTTCGGTCCATGAGATGCCGCCCAGCCGCTCGATTACGTGCGCCACCGCGTAGTACATCACGTTGTTGTAGATGAACGTCTCGCGCAAGCCGGCACTCGGCTTCATCAAGTGCAGGCGGTCGAATATGTCTTTCGACGTCGCCCTTGCGCCGAACGTCATCATGTCGTGACGCGTGATGCCCGTGCGGTGCGCGAGTAGATCGCGCAGCGTGACGGAGCGCGTCAGGATATCGTCATGAAACCGCAGTTCCGGTAGATGCTGGCAAAGCGGCTTGTCGAAGGTGAGCTTGCCTTCGTCGACGAGCATGCCCGCCGCCAGCGCGACGAACAGCTTCGTGTTCGACGCGATGGGAAAGAGCGTCGACGCATCGAACGGCAAGCGCTTGTCATAGTCGCGAAAGCCGTATCCGCGCGTCAGCACAGGTGTGTCGCCGACGACGACAGCGACGCCGACAGCGGGCGCGTTCCATTGCTGCAGTAGCGAAGCGACGTGGTCGTCGAAGCCTTCGAGTCTTTCCAGCGGCATCAATCGGATTCTCCTTGCCTCGAATGTTCATGAACCGGCTTTCTGCACGCATCAAGGCGTGCCGTCGAATACGGCCGCCTCCGCGAAACCGTTATCCGCATGGAAGCACGTGAAAGCAAACTGTTGCCGGGCGAAAGTGGGTTCTATCCGAACACTTTCGCCTCCTCCGGCGGCATCTGGATAACGCGCAAGACCGCCCGATAAGGACTTCTGCGAAATGGCACGCTCGGCACAGGGTTGTGCGAGAACCGACGCAACAGGAGCACCCATGTTCGCATACTTCATCCGCATCATCTTCGAACTGTTGGACCGCACAGAAGAACTGCTGGACCGCGCCGAGCACCACCGCCGCGATGCGTATCTCTCGTCGTCCGCCGATATCTTCGAACTCGAACGCCGCATGCGGCAGATCAAGGCGGCAGACCAGGCTGTCACAGCTGAACCTGATCGAGATTTCCGAACTGATGGGCTAGTGCACGCGCTTTAATTCTCCTTTAATTCGCGCCGCCTACATTGCAGACACGAAGACTTTGAGGTTGCATCGTGAATGCCTTGAATCTCAAACCCTTGCGATGTCGCGTTGTGCACACGCGTTTGCGCGCTTCGTCTGCGCGCATCCGACCGGTCTATCGACGGGCAAGGTTGCGTTCGCAATGCTTCCGGTCCGGCGCTCACCGGCCTGGACGAAGACGATACGTTCGTTGAGCGTCGCCGGGCGTCACGCGTTCCACGCTGTCCGTTCCAAAGCATCTGCAATGAACGGCTTTGATCTTCAAGATGGAGAACCGTCATGAACACATTCACCAAGGCAGGTCTCGTTGCTGTCGCGCTCGTGTTCGCGCAATCCGCAACCAGTGTCGCTTTTGCGGCGCCCGCGAATCTGCCGCCCCTTCATCAGCAGGGCGCGGTCACGTATCTTTCGGGTGGCGTCGGCAGCGATCAATCGGCTGCGCTGAAGGAGGTCATGCACACCTATCCGCTCACACTCGAATTCACGGGCGCGACGCGTCACGGAAACGAGTACCTCGCCGACGTTCCCGTTCATATCGCCGACATGAATGGCAAGACACTCCTGAATGCGACTTCGGACGGACCATTCATGCTCGCATCGCTTCCGGATGGGCGCTACACAGTCACTGCGAGCCACGACGGCAAGACCCAGCAGCGCGTCGTCGACGTCAAATCGTCGGGCCACGTCCGCGCAATGTTCGTATGGCCGACGCCCCCTGAAGGGAGCACCTCATGAGCGCCGACGCGGACGCGCCCGTCGACGCAGCGCGCCGCCGATGGATGATCGCGACATCGGTGGCGGGCGGCATGGCGGGCGTAGCCGTCGCCACGCCGTTCGTCGAATCGTTCAGACCATCGGCCTCGGCGCTGGCGGCGGGCGCGCCCGTGTCCGTCGACATCAGCCGCTTGCAGCCCGGCGACATGCTGACGGCGGCATGGCGCGGCAAGCCCGTGTTCATCGTCAATCGCACCGAAGCCATGCTCGCCGACGTGCGCGCTGCCGATCCGCTCGTCGCCGACCCGCACACGACACGGCCCTTCTCGATGCCGTTGCCGCCCTACTGCAACAACGAGCTTCGCTCGCGCACGGAGCATGGCAATCTGCTCGTGGTGGTCGGCGTATGCACGCATCTTGGCTGCACACCAAGCCCGCGTTTTCAGCCGGGCCCGCAAACGAGTCTTCCCGACGACTGGCCTGGCGGATTTCTTTGCCCATGTCACGGCTCGACGTATGACCTCGCTGGCCGCGTGTTCAAGGACAAACCCGCGCCGCAGAATCTCGACGTGCCGCGCTATCGTTTCGAGTCCGCGCATGTTGTCGTGATCGGCGAAGACGAACAGGGCGAAGCCTGATCGCGCGCGGTTTTGATGTTCGTCAACGGCCCCTTTAAGATTCGTTTAAGTGTCGGCCGCTATGGTGTCCGCTCCGTCGCCTGTCACTGCAAGGCTGCCTCGCCGCACTTTTTACATGCCGCTTGAAATGCCCTTCAGGTTTGCCGTCATTTTTACTGCGCTCTGCTTGCAGCTCGAATAACGGCAACACCCGCTTCTTCTCCTCACCTGGACGCAACGCGTCTGTCAGCGCGATCGCGCACGCATGCTCCGCTTCCCGCAATCGCCCTCGCCGTACCCCTCGCTCTGCTTTTTCGATCATGCCCTTACCCGCATTCGTTGCGCCGTCGGCGCGTAGTGGCAAAGTCATTCTGGCGTGCGCGCTCAGCTCCGTTTGCGCAGCGTTGATCTTTTCGCCGGATCGCGCGAAGCATGCCGCTGATCTGGACGACACGCCCGACGCGCAATCGGCATCGCTGAACCGCCCGGCCGCCGATACGACGCATCGTGCGCAGCCTGCATCGACGGCCTCTGCTGTCGAGGCCGCGCCGCAACCCGTCGTCAGATCGGCGACCGTCAAGAGCAGCTTTGCGGAAGCGGCGCAGCGTCTTGGTCTCGATGGCCACACCACCGCGCTGCTCGCGCGTGCGTTCTCCGGCGAGATCGACTTTCGTCGCGATCTGAAGTCTGGCAACACGATCAGCCTCATCGTCGATCCGCCGGAAGGCGAACAACCCGGACCCGCGTCTTCGACAGGCACACCGCTCGCCGTGCGCATCGCAACGGCGACCACCTCGCACGATCTGTTTCTGTATCGCAACCTGGACGGCAAGCCGTTCTACTACACAAAGGATGGCGCAAGCACGGCGCCTGCGTTCACGCGCTATCCGCTCGCCTATGAGCGCGTGTCGTCGGATTTCTCGCTGCGTCGGCTCGACCCCGTGACGCACCGCTGGCAAAGCCACGACGGCGTCGATCTCGCCGCGCCCGCCGGCACGCCCGTGCATGCGACGGCGCGTGGCACGGTCGCGTTCATCGGACGGCAGACGGGATATGGGAAGGTGGTCGTGTTGCGCAATCCGCCGCCGTATCAGACGGTGTTCGCGCACCTGTCGCGCTTCGCGAAAGGCCTGCATCGGGGCGCGCAGGTGCATCCCGGCCAGGTGATCGGTTATGTCGGCTCGACGGGCTGGGCAACGGGTCCGCATCTGCACTACGAGGTGCACGTCGATTCCGTGCCGAAGGACCCGTTGACGGTCGCGCTTCCCGGCAACGATCCGCTGGATGCGACCGAACGCGCGCAGTTCGCGAAGGAAGCCGACCGTCTCGCCGCGCTGCTTTGAGCGAGCGCATCCATTCATTCGCAACCAACCTCCGACCGACGTGCTGAAACTTCATCTGTTCCTCATGCTTTTGCTGATCGCGAGCATGGTGCCCGCGATTGCGCACGCGAAGCGCGCCGCCTTCAAACCCGCCGTGCAGGCACGCGCCGCCATCGTCATCGATATGACGACGGGCCGCACGCTCTACGCGAAACACGCCGACGAACGCCGGCCCATCGCCTCGCTGACCAAGCTGCTGACGGCGATGGTCGCGCTCGACGCGAAGCGCCCGATGATCAAACCGCTGCGCATCACCGATGCCGACGTCGACCGGTTGAAATGGTCGCGCTCGCGCCTGCCCGTTCATTCGCTGCTGTTGCGCAGCACGCTGCTGCATATTGCGCTGATGTCCTCGGAAAACCGCGCGGCGTTTGCATTGAGCCGCGACTATCCGGGCGGGCGGCCCGGCTTCGTGCGCGCGATGAACCACACGGCCCAGCGTCTGCATATGACGCGCAGTCATTTCGTCGATCCGACGGGCCTGTCGCCGCACAACGTATCGACGGCCCGCGATCTCACGCGCCTCGTGCGCGCCGCGTATCGCTACCCGGTCATCCGGCAGTATTCGACGGCTCATCAGAAGCTGGTGCTGGGCGGCGACGGCCCGTTGATGTACCGGAACACGGACCCGCTCGTGCATCGCGCATCGTGGCAAGTCGGATTGCAGAAAACCGGCTTTACCAACGAAGCCGGGCACTGCCTGATCATCGTCACGATGGTGCGCGGCCATCCCGTGCTGATCGTGCTGCTCGGCGATCCCAACGCACAGGCGCACTTCCAGGACGCGGCCACTCTGCGCCGCTGGCTCGTCACCGCGCAGCGCCAGTAGACGCATCGCGCGGCCTCTGAAGGGCCAGAACAGACGCGCCGCTGTACACTTCCGGGCAACGTCGCCTCGCCGGCGATTTCCCGGGCAATTCATCATGGACCGCATCGACGCAATGAAGGTGTTCGTCGCGACGCTGGACGAAGGCAGTCTGGCTGGCGCAAGCCGCCGGCTCGGCCGTTCGCCCGCCGCGGTGAGTCGCGCCATTGCCTTTCTCGAAGCGCACGTGGGCTCGCCGCTCCTGCACCGCACCACCCGCACGATCAAGCTCAGCGAGGCGGGCGAACGCTATGCGGCGGCGTGCCGGCGCATCCTGACCGATCTGGAAGAAGCCGACCTGCTGGTCGCGGGCGAGCGTTCCGCGCCGCGCGGCCTGCTGAACATCACTGCGCCCGTCGCGGCAGGCCAGGACATGCTGCGCTCGATCCTCGACGACTTCATCGACGAATACCCCGCCGTATCCGTGCGCCTGCATATGCTCGACCGCCCCGTCAGTCTCGTCGACGAAGGCATCGACGTCGCGTTGCGCATCGCGCATCTGCCCGATTCGACGCTGATCGCGATTCCCGTCGGCGAAGTGCGGCGCGTCGTCACGGCATCGCCGCGTTATCTGGCAAAGCACCCGCAGATTCGCGAGCCCGCGGACCTCGAACAGCATCAGATCATTTCGATGACCCACTTCGGCGTCGACTCGTGGAGCTTTCCACCCGCCGAAGGCTCCACCGTCGCGCAAGTCGTTCATTTCGCGCCGCGCCTGATCGTCAACAGTATCGACGCCGCCGTGGCGTCCGCCGTCGAAGGACGCGGCGTCACACGCATGTTCTCGTATCACATCGCGCAGCAGGTGAAGGACGGCCAACTGCGCATCGTGTTGCGCGACAGCGAGCACGCGCCCTTGCCCGTTCATCTTCTGACGCCGCACGGCCGCCTGTCGGTGCCGAAAGTGCGCGCCTTCGTCGATTTCGCCACGCCGCGTTTGCGCCGGCATTTCAAGCAGTTACAGCGCATCACCGACGCCCATTGAACCGCCCGGCGGAAGAATGTCTGCCGCCAGACGTGGATTCTCTCTGCGTTCGACTCAATCTAGACTTGCTCCATCGACATCGGGCCGCGCGGCCCAACGGGATAAAGGAGCAGGAGCATGGGTGCCGAACAGAAAGTGGTGATCGTGACGGGCGCGTCGCAGGGCATTGGCGCGGGGTTGGTCAAAGCGTATCGCGACCGCAATTTCCGCGTCGTCGCGACGTCGCGCTCGATCCAACCCGGCGACGATCCAGACATTGCCGCCGTGCCAGGCAACATCGCCGACGCGCAGACCGCGCAGCAGATCGTCGCCATCGCGCTGGAGCGCTTTGGCCGGATCGACACGCTGGTCAACAACGCAGGCATTTTCATCGCGAAGCCCTTCGACGCCTACACGCCCGAAGACTACGACGCCGTCATGGCGACCAACGTCAACGGCTTCTTTCATATCACGCAGCGCGTGCTGACGGAGATGAAAAAGAAACGCAGCGGCCATGTGGTGAACATCACGGCAAGCCTCGTCGACCGGCCGCGCGCCGGACTGCCCGCGGCGATGGCCGCGTTGACCAAAGGCGGGCTGAATGCCGTGACGCGATCGCTGGCAATCGAGTACGCACCGCTCGGCATCCGCGTGAATGCAGTCGCGCCAGGCGTGATCAAAACGCCGATGCACCCGCGCGAACGGCACGAAGCACTCGCACGTTTTCATCCAATCGGGCACCTCGGTGAAGTGACGGATATTGCGGAAGCCGTGCTTTACCTGGAGTCGGCGGGGTTCGTGACGGGCGAGATACTGCACGTCGACGGCGGCAGTAACGTCGGTTCCTGAAAGATCGGAGATTGACCGTATGGCATGCCTCGATATTTATTATTTTGGATGCCGTAGTATTTTTTAAAATCAACGTTTTATTCGAGGAGTCGCAGCCAGCAGTAGCGACAGCAGCACGGAGATAAGAATGCAGGACACAGCTATCCGGATCACGAAGCCACCCGTCTTCAACATCACGCGTGGCACGGTGGCGGGCGCGAGCGCAAGTCTGGTCGGGATCGGCCTCGCGCGCTTCGCCTACACGCCGCTTCTTCCCGCCATCATCGACGCGCACTGGTTTGCGGCATCGACAGCCGCGTATCTTGGCGCTGCGAATCTGGGCGGCTATCTGGCGGGCGCGCTGCTCGGCGGCTATATCGCGAAGCGCGCGAGTACAACGCACGTATTGCGCGCGATGATGCTGCTGGCCACGATTGCCTTCGTCGCCTGCGCCTTTCCGTTGTCGTTTGCGTGGTTCTTCGTGTGGCGCTTCGCGTCGGGTCTTTCGGGCGGCGCACTCATGGTGCTGGCCGCGCCGACTGTGCTCGCGCATGTGCCGCCATCGCGCCGCGGCCTCGTGAGCGGCGCGATTTTCGCAGGCATCGGCCTCGGCATTGCGGCATCCGGGACGCTCGTTCCGCTGTTGCTGCTTCAAGGCGTCAAGCAAACGTGGCTCGGTCTCGCAGCCATCGCGCTGCTGTTGACCGTCGCAGCATGGAACGGCTGGCCGAAGCACGATGCACATGCACATGCTACGCCCGCGCATCATGCGAAGCGCAGAACACACAGCGGCTTCACGTTACGCGCGCTGTATGCGGAGTACGCGCTGAACGCAATCGGCCTCGTTCCCCACATGCTGTTTCTCGTCGATTTCGTATCGCGCGGACTCGGCAAGGGGCTCGATACGGGCGCGCAATACTGGGTACTGTTCGGCCTCGGCGCAATCGCCGGGCCGTTATTGAGCGGACACCTCGCCGACCGTGCGGGCTTCCGCCCTGCGCTGCGCGTCGCATTCGTGATACAGATCGTCGCGGTCGTATTGCCGCTGACGGGCACGAGTCCCGCGCATCTGATCGCGTCCAGCGTGCTGATGGGTGCGGCCGTGCCGGGCATCGTGCCGCTCGCGCTCGGCCGCGTGAACGAACTACTCGCGCATCACCCTGCCGCGCAAAAAGGCGCCTGGAGCACGGCCACGACCGGTTTCGCGGTGTTGCAGGCAGGTGCTGCATACGGCATGTCGTTCCTCTTCACACAGAACGGCGGCAACTACCGGATGTTGTTCGCGATCGGCGCGGCGGCGCTTGCGCTTGCGCTGTCCGTGGACCTGTTCGCCGCGCTTCGCGGAAGCCCGGAGAACGGTTGAGCCTTTCCTGCCATACCTGAACAAAGGAATCACAGCATGAACCAGCCCACGACCGCCGTTGCGATGCGCACCGCGCCGGAAGTCGCCTCACCTGGCTACACGGAGCGCAATCAGCAGCACTGGATGCGCAATCTGTTCGTCTGCGTGTTCGGCTCGTTTACGACACTCGTCAGCCTCAGCATGCTGCTGCCGTTTCTGCCGCTCTATGTGAAGCAGCTCGGCGTCGAGTCGCAGGCCGATGTGATCCAGTGGTCGGGCGTCGCGTTCGGCGCGACGTTCCTCGGCACCGCCGTCACCGCGCCGCTGTGGGGGCGCCTCGCCGACCGCTATGGCCGCAAGCCGATGCTGATTCGCGCCGCCGTCGGCATGGCCGTGGTGATGTCGCTGATCGGCATCGCGCACAATGTGTACGAGCTCGTCGGGCTGCGTCTGATCGCGGGTCTGGTGGGCGGGTATGCGTCGGCCTCGACGGTCATGGTCGGCACGCAGGCGCCGCGCGAACGCGCCGGCTGGGCCCTCGGGCTGCTGTCGACGGGCGCGCTCGCGGGCGCACTGGTCGGGCCGTTGATCGGCGGTTTGCTGCCGGGCTGGATCGGCATCCGCGGCACGTTCTTCGCGGGCGGCGCGGTGATCGCGGTGGCGGCGCTGCTGACGATCTTCGTCGTCAAGGAAGACTTCCGCCCCGCCACCGATTCGAAGCGCAAAGCCACCAGCGGCACGACAGCCGCGCCCTCCGCGCGCACTCACTATGCGGCAATCGGCGCATTGCTCGCCACGGCGATGATGGTGCTGCTCGCCAACATGTCGATCGAACCGGTGATTACCGTGTACGTCGGCAGCCTCGGCGTCGGGCCGGATCAACTGGCGCGCATTGCGGGTGTCGTGATGGCCTGCTCCGCGTTCGGCAGTATGCTGACGGCAGCGCGGCTCGGCGCGCTCGCGGACCGGATCGGCGGGTGGAATGTGATCATCGGTTGCCTGATCGTCACGGGCCTGGTGATGCTGCCGCAAGCGTTCGTTCATCAATGGTGGCAACTCGCTGCGCTGCGCGCGCTGATGGGCATGTCGCTCGCGGGGCTGTTGCCCGCCATTGCGAAGCTCGCGCGTCACGCCGTCGACGAGAGCAAGACGGGTCAGATGCTCGGCTATCTGCAATCCGCGCAGTTCAGCGGACAGGTGATCGGCCCCGTGATCGGCGGACAGATTGCCGTCCATTTCGGCATGCATTCCGTGTTCTTCGTCACCGGCTCCCTGCTGGTCGTATGCGCGGGGTTCGCGCAGTGGGCGCGCGGGCGGTAGCCGGGTTCGCTCCCGATGCACGCGTTGGCGATCTTGTGCGTATACTTCGTCGGTAGACTTTCGAAGCATTCGCAACTTCGCGACATCGCAGTCATTCGGGAGCGACAGTCATGTTCATTGCAATGAACCGGTTCAAGGTGGCGTTGGGTTCGGAAAGCGCCTTCGAGGAAGTGTGGACGACGCGGGACACGCATCTGAAGGACGTGCCCGGTTTTGTCGAGTTTCATCTGCTGAAGGGACCGCAACGCGACGACCACGTGCTGTATTCGAGTCACACCGTGTGGGCGGATCGACCGGCGTTCGAGGCGTGGACGCAGTCCGAGGCGTTTCGCGCCGCGCACCGGAACGCAGGAAGCGAGTCGCGCGCGCTCTATCTCGGTCATCCGGAGTTCGAGGGCTTCGAGGTACTCCAGACCGTGAAGTAACGGACGGGGCGCGTCATGCACGCGGGTTCGCCCGTTTTTCAGGCGCACGACGATCACTACGCGTTCGGCAACGGCGCGATTGCGCTGCACTGGACGATTGCCGACCGTTCTCTGTGCGGCGTTTGCGTGGCGGATCGCGCGCACGGCCGCACGCTGGCTATCGACGCACCGTTCGTTCTCACCTTTGCCGATGGGCGCACGCTCGACGCAGCCAGTTTGCGGCTGGTCGCGCCGTTGCGTGAGGAAGCACTGCCTGCCAATCCCGATGCACTACGCAAAGCCGGGCGTGTTGCTGGCAAACGCGTGATTGCCACGCTCGGCGATAGCGAGCGACGTTTGCGTGTCGAATGGAGCGTGGAGCAGCGCGAGGGCTCGCGCTATCTTCGTCAGCATCTGTCGATAACGGCGCTCTTGCAGGACGAACCCATCGCGTCGATTTCGCTGCTGCAAGCGCGAGCGCCGAACGCAAGAAAGGCCGGCGACCTCGCAGCCGTGCCGGTTGTCGACGGCAATTTCTATCTGGGCTTCGAGCTTCCGATGTCCGAAAGCGAAGTGCGCGACGGCGTCGCCCGCTTCAGCGTTAGTGGTGCACTGCCGCTCGAAAAAGGAAAAACACTCGCTTACTCGGCTGTTGCCGGGGTGTTCCGCGATGGCCAGTTGCGGCGCGATTTCGCGGCCTATGTCGAGCGCGAACGGGCGCGTCCTTACTGTCCGTTTCTGCACTACAACTCCTGGTACGACATCGGCTTTCTGACGACATACACGCAGGCGCAGGCTATCGAACGCATCCACGCAGTCGGTCATGAATTGCACGAAAAGCGCGGCGTGCAACTCGATTCATTCCTGTTCGACGATGGCTGGGACGACTATAGCGGCAACTGGTCATTCAGCCCTGCGTTTCCCGACGGCTTCCAGCCTTTGAAACACGCCGCTGCGCGATATGGCGCCGCCCCGGGCGTCTGGCTGTCGCCATGGGGTGGCTACGGACCGCCGCGGACGGAACGCGTGACGCGCGGCCAGGCCGCCGGATACGAGACCATCGGCGACGGCTTCGCGCTCTCGGGCCCAAGGTACTATCGCCGCTTCCATGATGTCGCGATGGACCTGCTCGCCCGGCATGGCGTCAATCACTTCAAGCTCGACGGCACGGGAAACGCGAACAGGGTCGTGCCCGGCAGCCACTTCAACAGCGATTGGGACGCGGCTGTCGAACTCATCGAAGCGATGCGTGGCGTCAAGCATGATGTGTTCGTCAATCTGTCGACAGGCACGCAAGCGTCGCCGTTCTGGCTGCGCCATGTCGATTCGATCTGGCGCGACGGCGCAGACTATGGGTTCGCCGGCACGGGCAGCGACCGGGAGCGCTGGATCACGTATCGCGATGCGCAAACGTATCGCAATGTCGTGTGTCGAAGTCCGCTGTTCCCACTCAATTCGCTGATGCTTCACGGCATCATCTACGCGCAGGAGAATGCGCGCCTCAATTCCGATCCCAGTCATGCGTTTGCGCATGAAGTGCAATCGTACTTCGGCAGCGGCACACAATTGCAGGAACTGTACGTCACGCCGTCGTTGCTCGGTGAGCACGACTGGGACGTGCTCGCGCAGGCGGCTCGCTGGGCGCGCGCTCATGCCGACGTGCTGGGCGATAGCCACTGGATCGGCGGCGCACCGGATCAGCTTGAAATCTACGGATGGGCCGCGTGGGCGCCATCGAAAGCAATCGTCACACTGCGCAATCCGGATGATCGCGCGAACGGTTTCACGCTCGATCTAAGAGCGCATCTCGAACTGCCGGGTGGCATTGAAGGTCCGTTCCGCGCACGCTTTCCGTTTGTCGACGGCGATACGAATCTGCCGGCGCTATGGGACGCAGACCGCCCGCAAGCAATTCGCCTCGATCCATTTCAGGTTCTGACGATTGAATTGTCGCCAGTATTGTCTGGCGGCCTATGAAAGCGTCGATGCCAGGCCGACCGCCCTGGCTTCCAATTGATGTTGATCGAAGATCAACACCGTATTGTCTCCGGGCTCGAGCCACGGAGCCGGGCAATAGAGCCGTGTCTGCGGGCCGATATTCCAGTAGCGACCGAGGTTATGCCCATTGACCCAGACGATGCCTTTGGTCCACTCGCTCATGTCGAAATAGACGTCGCCAGTAGCGTCGATTGACAGTGTCGCAATGAAGAAGAGTCCGGCTTTATCGGGATTTGAACAAAGCGGTCGCAAGTTCTCGACAAACGATTCATCCATTGGCAGCAGCACGACTTCCCAGCCTGTCAGAACCTCGCGTGCGCCCGACGCATGATGCAGAACAACGGGGTCGACAATGCCCTTTCGGTCGATCATCGAATGCCCGTAATTCACGCGTCCCATGCCTTCGACAAGGATCTCCAGCACTTGCGCATCATCCTGAACCGACGAGGCACCAGGCAGCGCCAACGGCTTGCGATGCACCACGTTCAGCGGCAATGCGCGTTCTTCCGGCATACGTGCGCGCGACACGCCGCCCGCATATTGGTCGCCGATGAACACGGTCGCGTAGTCGTGAACATTGGCTATATCCAGCGAACCGCTTTCATAGCGCCCAAGTCTCTTCCGATACAGCACGAAGCCAAACCCCTGCCCGTACATTTCGAATGGCTGCGGATGCGTTGTTTGCGCCGAAGGAAGTGCGGCAGGAAGATTGTCCCAAATGGACGCGTAGCGTTGCGGCATCAACCGGCGAGTACCATTTGCGTCCTTCGCTGTAAGCGTATCGATTGGCAAAGGCACTGGCGGCAGAGGTGTCGACAGATATCCGGCAATGATGCTGCGGTACTGCATATAGCGTTGTGTGGCCACACCTTGCTCGCTGACAGGCGCGGCATAGTCATAGCTCGTGATGTCGGGCTGATACTCGCCCGAGTCGGCATCCACGTTCGCGCCCGCATAAAAGCCAAAACTCGTCCCGCCGTGAATGACATAGAGATTGAACGACAGGTTCTTGCGCATCAATTCATCGAGCGTCGCGCAAAGATCGACTGAGGTGCCTTGAAAAGCACGCTCGCCCCAATGCGTGAGCCAACCTGGATACACCTCTCCCGCCATCGCAGGCACGGACGGAAACGCCTTGCGCACGGCTTCGATCTGCGCCGCGTTGCCGTTGCTCAAGGCTATCGCGCCGCCGGCGACATACGACTGGCTCTGCTGCAATTGAACGAGACCATCTTCCGTATAGAACGGCCCATCGATCCCGCCGCGAATCCAGATCTCCCTGATCTCCTCCAGATAGGCTTGATTGCTGTCGAATGATCCAAACTCATTCTCGATCTGGATCATCAGAATCGGACCGCCGCTTTCAGCCATCAAGGGCTTGACGCGTGGCAAGAGTTCGGCGATGTAGCGCTCGACGGCGTGCATGTAGCGCGGATCGTTAGCGCGATCCGTGCGCAGCCGGATATCCGGATACCTCAGCAGCCAGCACGGAATGCCGCCGAGATCCCATTCCGCGCACACATAAGGACCTGGCCTGAATAGCACCCACATGCTCTCCGCCTGGCAAAGACGGATGAATGCCTCGATGTCGCGATTGTCCGTATGAAAGTCGAACGTACCCTCGGTTGGCTCGTGATAATTCCACATCACGTACAACGCAATGGTGTTCATCCCCATTGCCTTCGCCATCTGGATGCGATGCCGCCAGTAGTCGACGGGAATACGCGCCGGGTGCAATTCACCGCTTCGGATCTGAAACGGTTTGCCGTCGAGCAGAAAGCCATCGCCATTCGCAGCGAAACTGAACACATGCGGGCCAGTCGGTTCGACCGTGTTGGGCGCTTGCCTGGACGCTCGCTTTTTCATGTGCGCGCTGCTCCGCAGACGGAAGGCTGAGAATATTTGAACTGCGTATAAGGATAAACGACTCCGCAACGGCTGTACTGGATCTGTAAAAGCCAGATAGCGCAAATCCGTGCACGTCAATGATAGAACCGGCCGGGAAGACGAGCCGGTCCTTCTGGCACGAATGCTATCGAGGCGTCGGCGCATCCTCGCGAATCAGCTGGCGGCGCTTCAGTTCGACCCAGAACTCCGCGGGGATCTCGGTGCGGAAGGTTTGAAGATTGTCTTCGAGTTGTGCCACCGTGCGCACACCCGGAATGCTGGTGGGAATCGCGGGATGCGCGAGGACGAATTGCAGTGCGGCGGCCTTGAGCGGCACAGAATAATCCCGGCACACCTGCTCCATCTTGCGCACGCGTTCCAGAATCGATTCCGGCGCCGGGGCGTAGTTGTATTTCGCGCCGGGCACCGCACCCGTCGCGAGAATGCCGCTGTTGTAGCCGCCGCCCAGAATAACCGACACCTGCTTCGCTGCGCAGAGCGGCAGAAAACCGTCCAGCGCGTCCTGCTCGAGCAGCGTGTAGCGGCCGGCCAGCAGCAGGCAGTCGAAATCCTGCCTGCGGATGGCTTCGTGCGCGACCTGCCACTCGTTGACGCCGAGCCCCACCGCCTTCACGATGCCTTCGTCACGCAGCTTCAACAGTGCTTTCGACGCACCCGCCATCGCAGCCTCGAACATCTCGGGCTGACGCGCTCCGTGCGTGAACACATCGATGTCGTGGATCAACGCGATATCGATGTGCTCCAGCGCGAGACGCTGCAGACTGTCCTCGATCGAGCGCATCGTGCCGTCGTAGCTATAGTCGAAGACGAGTTCAAACGGCAGCCCGTCGACCCACGGTTCGAAGTTGATTTCGGCGCGCCTGCGCGGCTTCAGAATGCGCCCTACCTTGGTGGACAGCACGTACTGGTCGCGCGGATACCAGCGCAGCCCCTGTCCGCACCGCGCCTCGCTCAAACCATGACCATACATCGGGGCGGTATCGAAGTAGCGTACGCCCGCGTCCCACGCCGCCTTGATCAGGGTAGCCGAATCCTCCTCGCTGATCGGCCTGAAGATGTTGCCGATCGGCGCCGCGCCGAATCCCATCATGGTTGTCTCAAGCCCTGAACGTGGCCATTTACGCTTTGCTATGGGATTCATTTTTGCCCTTTCTCATGGGTGGAGTCGCGTGTCATGTGATGGTCCAGTCGCATCTTCACTTGACCTTTGCAGCAGCTGCAAGCTTGCGTACACCCTCTTTCGCGTCCTCATTCGAGTTCATGAAATTCGTCACGACGTCGCTAATGGCACCCGCTGTGACGGGCGACTGAAGTTCACCGAAAGCCAACGAAGGCAGGAACCCGCCGGATTGAATCGTCGCCTGCTCGTCTGCGCGTGATTTTTTGGCACAGCTATCGAACTTGTCCATGGGTACATCCAGCCTGACTGGAATGGAACCCTTGTAGAGGCTGAACTGCTGCTGAAAATCAACGGACATGATCGTTTTGGCAAGTGCAATCTGTCCTGGCGTCGCATCCTTCTTGCCGTTCTGCTGATAGAACACGAAGGTATCGGCTGTGTATGTGTAGGCATTCGACGTGCCGGGCGCCGCCGCGCAGACATAGTCGACGTCCGCCTTTTTGTTCGCGTTGGTGAACTCGCCCTTCGCCCAGTCGCCCATGAACTGCATGCCGCCCGAGCCGGAAATCACCATCGCCGTAGCGAGATTCCAGTCGCGGCCGTGGTAGCCCTTGTCGAAGTAAGTGCGGATCTTCTGGACCGTCTCGAACACCTGCACCATCTGCGGCGAGGTCAGCGTTTTCTGATCGAGATCGATGAGTGCCTTGCGATAAAAGTCCGTGCCCTGCGACAGCACGACGGTCTCCCAGATGGTCATATCCTGCCAGGGTTGACCGCCATGCGCGACAGGCGTGATGCCCGCGGCGCGAAACTTGTCGGCGAGCGCAAAGAACTCCGGCCAGGTCGTCGGCGGCTTGCCGCCCACTTTGTCCAGGTCCGCCTTGTTGATCCACAGCCAGTTGATGCGATGCACGGAGAACGGCGCGGCCACGTAGTGCCCGCCCGCCTTCACGGCACTGTCGATTCGCGCAGGCGTATGCGCTTTCCAGTCGGTCGCGGCCTGATCGATCGTGACCAGCGATCCCTGCTCCGCCCAATCCTGAATCAGCGGCCCTTTGATCTGTGCTGCCGACGGCGCGTTACCCGAGATCACCTGCGTCTTCAGCGCCGTCATGGCCGCCGCGCCCGCACCTCCCGCGATAGCGAAGTCTTTCCACTCGTAGCCCTGTTTGCTCATGTCGTCCTTGAGCACCCGGATGGCTTTCGACTCGCCGCCCGAGGTCCACCAGTGCAATACCGAAATCTGTTCGGCAGCAAGTGCGGCGTGAGTACCGGTGATAAGCAGCGCGGCAGCCGTCGCCACCGATGTCAGTGATCGTTTCATTGCAGTCTCCGAATTTTTCTTTATGGTTGGCGCAACGCATTCGCAATCAGAGCGACTGTGCATGCGTGCCCGATTCAATTACAGATCAAACCCGAGTTGTGCCTTGCCAAGCGGCGTCAGGTCGTCGGTTGTTGCACGGCCGGTGAAATCGACTTCAAAATGATCAGTCGGGAAATCAGGCGGGCTCTCGCCCTTCAGGAAGCTCGGCAACTGGCGTTTCAGATAAGCGTCGTTTTTGGCGCACGCCGGCACCGAGGCGATATACATCACATTGCTGTACCCCGTGCCCTTATGTTCGTCTTCGACGGCATGAATGACGTCGCTGTGCCAGAACACCGTGTCGCCCGCTTCCATTTTGGGAATCGACGACAACGCCTCGAACAATGGCGCATGAAATTCCGGCTTGATCGAGAGTGCCCGACCGGGCATGGCCCCGCAAAGGTCGTCTTCGGCGACGTCGTCCTGAAGTGCGCGCAGCAGGATGTACACCATCGAATTGGCGATGGGTACGAGTTGCAGCGTGCCGTCACCCGGCCCCTGCGGCGTCAACGCTGTCCAGCCCTGGAAGGTGCGGAACATCGAACAGACAGCGGGCGACGCGATCTCTTCCACGTCAGGCCGGAACGCGGCGTCGAAAGGATCATAGTCGCGCCAGTTGCCGGCAAACACGTGGCGGTACACCTTGCGAAAATTGCTTTCGATCCAACGCTCGACCGACCCGCCGTCGCAATGCGCCGACAAGCCAAGCGACGCCGAGCCAGGCGGCCGCCGACGCAGACGGTCAGCGTAGACGGGCACCTGCTCCGGATCGAAGTGAACGCGTCCGTCGCTCTCGTTTCGCCAGAGTTTGTTGAGGAATACACGGGCCGCCGTCAGCGCTTCCGACTGACGGGCCAGCACTTGGGGCTTCGACCAGTACACGCCGTAGATCTGCGGCTTGCTCGAGGCCAGCTGGCCAAAATATTTGTCCTCGGCGCGATTTTCGAGGCGCTTGTCGAGGTTGTTTCGTTCGACATATTCGGCGATATCGTCGTCCCAACGCTGCACCTGCGCGCGTGGGAACACATTACGAATCACACATGCGCCGCGTGCCTTGACGAGTGCGATCTGCTCGGCCGTCACATGTCCTGCGGTAATGTCGGCGAACTGAATCTCAGGAATGACGTTTTCCCCGCGATCGCGCTCGCTTGCAATGCGCTTCGCCTCTTCGCCGATCGCCGCTTCGACTTCGGCAAAGACCTCCCGGTAATTCGGCAATGCCGCGCGCAGTTCCTTTTTTGCCTGCCGGATTGCGCCCGGCAAGTCTTCGATTTCCAGCGCCATGATCGTCTCCGTTTGCAATTCGTGTCCGGTAGCATATGCCGCGCACGCAAGACGTAGTGATACTATTCAGGCAATTCATTTGCGTTTTCGGCCATGAAACCAGCCTGCGAACATGTCGAGTTTGACGAGGGCTGTTCGGTCCGGGTTTACCATCGGAGCGAGAGGGAGCAAATGTACAGAAATCCTGTGGCGCTACAGCCTCCAGGCAGGCTCCAATCGCAAATTAACAGGCTGAGACACGCTGCCTCTCATAACGACGGTCAATTGCAGCTGCACTTCCGTCCATGAAAGCCATCTACGAACACGTTGATTTCGGTGCAAGCTGTTCAGTCAGGGTGTATAACCGCCGCTTGCCTCGAATTCCATTTGAGCGGCACCACCATCCCGAGTACGAGCTGACTCTGACGATGAACAGCCAAGGCAAGCGCTACATCGGAGACTCGGTCGCGGTCTATGGCGACGACGATTTGGTGCTGGTCCCGCCAGATTTGCCTCACACATGGTCGTCGAACCGCTCTATCGACCCGTTACAGCCGCAAGTGGCTATCGTCGTATGGTTCGATGGCACGTGGGTACAACGACTGACCGACCTGTGCCCGGAGTACGCCGACCTGCGCAACCTTCTCCGGCGCGCCACTTGCGGGCTGAGTTTCCAGCAAGGCGCCGGTACGCAGATGCGTGCGCAACTTGACCGGTTGCTCTCGGCCAACGCACGAGAACGGCTGACCGCCGTGCTCGATGTTCTCATGCTGCTCGCGGACTTTCCAGGCGAAGCGCTAACGTCGCCGAGCGCCTTCGACGCGCGCGCAGGCACGACTTCGGCATACGGGCCGGACCGGCTCAACCGCGTGCTGTCGTTGATCGACACGCAATTTACGCATCCACTGAAACTCGGGACCCTCGCGAAGGCCGCCGGGATGTCTGAACGAACGCTGACGAGGCACTTTACTCAACACCTCGGGGAAAGCGTAAGCGCATACATTGCTCGCGTGCGCATCGGTCACGCGTGTCGGATGTTGGCAGATACCGCGTTGCCAATATCGGTAGTCGCCAGTCGATCGGGATTTCCCAATCTGGCAAACTTTAACCGCCAGTTCAAGATGGCGAAACAGATGACTCCAGTCGTTTATAGGAAGCAGTTTTCCGGAACGAAGAACGATGCTTCACCGTCGCTCACAGAGCGATCACCTTCTCTTGATTCGAAGCAACGCGTGTCGAAACAACGCAGCCGCTCTCCCACGTAACCTTGATGGACCGGGCGCTACAAGGCGATTTGAGTATCAACCTGATCTTCAGATGTGAATTCGCCTGCTGTTTTGCAGGCGATGCTTTCAAACGAATCGTCTGCGATCGGCAAACTGCAGAAAGAGCACCGAGGTCAATCGAACGACTCTCGGCCCAACGCGCGGTGCTTCGCAACGCCGTCAAGGCCCAGGTGAGGGGCGTGCTCATCCGGCGATTTGTGAGCGCGGTGATCTCTGCGGAACGCATATGAGCCCTGCACGGAACACCGTTTGCTCAACCCGACTGGCACCCACTGCCGAACTCACAGGCGCCCGGACGCCCCTGGGTCAGCAACATCACATGGAATAGGTGAACGCCATGAAGACTCGATCGGAACGTGCGTCGTCGCATCTGGACTCGGCCGCGCGTGCGCTCGGCTGGTTTAGCCTTGCACTCGGCGTTGTCGAAGTTCTCGCGCCGCGATCAGCGGCGAAATTAGCGGGCGTTGAGCGAAGAGACACGCTCGTACGCGCCTATGGCGCCCGCGAACTCGCATGCGGCGTCGGACTGCTCTCTTCGAAAAATCCCGCACCGTTCCTGCTGGCGCGCACGGGCGGCGACATGCTCGACCTCCTTACCGTCGCGGTGGCGCACGATCGACGGCGTCGTCGCTCGCGTGCCTTGCTCACAGGCATTGGGCTCGCGGGCATCGCGGCAGTCGATGCATATGCGGCAGCACGCGCAGTAAAGCGTACCGATAGCGAGCGCAATTCCGGCCACACGCGTACGTCGCGAGACTACACCACTCGCAGCGGATTTCCCCGCCCTCCGTCGGAAATGACGGGTGCGGCGCTGTCCGCCGCAAGAGGACAAGCCGTAGTGCGGGGATAGCATCCGGGCGCCTACGCCGCTGCATGCCGCAGGTTATGCCAGCAGGTCGCGGCGAAGCACGCCGGGCGATGCCCGCAGTTTCGATCCGCAGACAGATCGAGCGAGGCGCGCTTTTCCATTTGCGAAAGGAAATCACGCGATGCAAACCGACCCGACAATCGACCCGGTCGCGGACCCGGTCAAGCAGCCTGTCGACGATGCTGGGCAACAACCTCGTCCTGCGCCCGGCTTGCCGCCGGACATGGACCCGCTCGCAACCACGGCCGAACCGGAAGAAGAAAACGGCCTGCGCTCCGTCAGGCTCGATGCTCGCGCGGGCCGCGGATAATGGCCGCACGCGAGGCCTCGCTGCTGTTTCGCGTCGCCGAACGCGCCGTGGTGGCGCTGTACGACGGCGGCGTGCTGTCGCCAGCCGTCCTTCAGCGCGTGCTGGGCGCATTTGCCGATGCGAGGGTGAAGTGGGATACGGCAGTCGACATTCGATCCGTCGACGGCCGTACTTTTCATGAGATCGTGGTGTCGACGCTGATGCCAGCGCATACCCCGACAGATGCCGCGCGCGATTTTGCGCGAATCATCGCGCAGTTGGCGGCTGGCGAAGCGACGGGCGCCCCGTCCTCCGATGCGGGCACTGCGCCGACGAAACGTCAAACCCGTCGCGACCGTGAAGAACCGTCGGGCGACGATGAAGCGCTGGTCGAGCAGCTTCACGCCGCAAGCCGTCCAAAGCGCCGTACGGGCAAAGCACCTGAGCGCAAGCGCGCCGCGGCGCCGCCAGTCGCTTCCGCCGTTTCGACAGGCTTCAATCCGCTGGTGAACGCGCAGCTTCCTCGCAAGCGCTGACGCACGCGCCTCTCGCCGCCGCCAGGCACGCGCATTGCTGGTTCGCCTTGGCGCTCGCCCGCTCGTAAGACGCCGCTCACGGCCGAGACGAGGGCCGCGTGCTGGCGACCACGGCGACTTGCCGACGGCCAGCCCTTTACCGACAACTAACAAGGCGGATGTCAGCAATGACGGTAACCGCTCATAAAAACGCGATGAACCATACGCACTTCGTCGAGTGGGAGCTATCCCATCTTGAACAGCTTATCTTGCACATGGGCGCTGCTGCGCAATTTCCGCCCGCCTACTGGGAAGCGAGAGTCGCGGGGTTATCGCGGCAGGCCGCCGTTGCCGATCATCTTGCGCGTATCGAGCGTTTGAAGAAAGCGCTGCCGGCCGATGAACTTCCTGCCATGGTCGCCTGACGCATTCGCCTGGCCGGCCAGTTTCAGGTCACGCGAACCCGGAAATAACACTACCTGCCTCGCTACATTCGTCGCCGCCTCCTCGAGGCGGCGCGACAGCAGCGGGCACACGTCCGCATCAACGGGGAAGCAGCGAGTAACCTCGGGGCTCGCCCTGCGCATGCCTACTGGTCTGGTCGACGGGCGGAGGTCACCTTCCCCCGAAAGACCCAGAAAGCAAAGGTGCTGTAAATGAGCACGGCGGGTACGAGCACTGACGTTCCGCCAAGCACGAACGCCTGGGTACGCGGCGGGGAACTGCCTTGCGCGATGGTGATAGACGGCGGCAACACTAAAGGGAATATCGTGTACAGCACGCAAAACAGTGCGAACACGAACCAGATCAGCGCGAACACGAGCGGCGCGAACGCGCGCCGTCTGGCAATGCCGTAGACGAAGCCCGCAGCCAACGACGCAAATACGAACACTGCGACGGGCAACGCCACTCCTCCAGAGTCATCCGTCCACCGACGCGCATAGTAGTCGTTCAGATGCAGCGTCCACAGCGAAACAATCGCGGTAGATGCCGCCGTCGCAGTCCCAAGCGCGAGACTTGCGCGCCTCGCGCGCTGCTGCAGGCTGCCTTCGGTGCGCCATATCAGCCAGCTTGCACCCAGCCACGCATAACCGAGCGCCAATGCGACGCCGCAAAAGAGCGCGAATGCGCCGAGCCAGTCCCAAGGTCCGCCCTGATATGTGCCTCGGGCCGTACGGATGCCCTGCACGAGCGAACCGACGAGAACGCCCTGGCAGAATGCGGCCATCGTGGACCCTGTCAGCATGACCGCGTCCCAACGCGCCTTCGCCCGCGCCGTCGCCTCGCCTCGAAACCCAATCGCGACGCCGCGCAGAATCAGCGCAAACAGCATCGCGAAAATCACGGGGTACATGGCGGTGAGCAGCGCACTGTAGACGGGCGGGAACATCGCAATGAGCCCGCCACCGCCAAGCACGATCCACGTTTCGTTTCCGTCCCAGACGGGCAAGATCGTATCGATCATGATCTCCCGATGCTCCGGGTTCCGCTCGCTGACGAACAGCACGCCTACGCCCAGGTCGGTGCCGTCGAGCAGCACATACATCAGCACGGCAAAGGCCAGCGTTCCCGCGGCCGCGAGCGACAGCCAGCTGGTGTGGACGAGCGCGTTCATCATTTGCCCGCCCCGTGCGCCGGCGCTGTCCCAGCACGCGGCCGGATGTGCTGGACCAGCGACGGATGAGGGCCCTGCTCGCCCTCCTCAGGCGGCCGCGCCAGCAGACGGACCAGGTAGTAAAGCCCGACGCCGAACATCATGACGTAGAGCGCAACCGTCGCCGCGAGCGACCACGCGACGGTTTGCCAGCCGATTTGCGGCGAGATGCTTTGCGAGGTACGCAATGCGCCGTAAACGGTCCAAGGCTGACGTCCGACCTCGGTAACCGTCCACCCAGCAAGCATCGCGACAAAGCCTGCGGGGCTCATCGCTACCATCGCGCGGTGAAGCCATGTCGCATCGTACAGACGGCGTTTCCATCTCAGCACGAGCCCCGCAATGCCGGCCGCAATCATCAGCAACCCGAGCCCGACCATCGCACGGAACGCGAAGAACACGGTCGGCACGGGCGGAATATCGGACGGTGGAAACTCTTTCAGGCCGCGTATCGTGCCTGACAGATCGTGGCGCAGATAGAGCGACGCGACGCGCGGAATAGAAACTTCGTAGTGGTTGCGGCGCTCGCGCATGTCGGGAACGGCGAAGAGCACCATCGGTTCCCCGCTCCCCGGCGCGCGAGCGTCCCAATCGCCTTCCATCGCGGCGACTTTCTGCGGCTGGTGCTCGAGTGTGTTTTCGCCGTGTTTGTCCCCGGCCAGCAGCTGCAACGGTGCAGCGAACAGTGCCATCCATAGCGACATCGACAGCATGGCGCGCGCGCCATGTGCATGGCGGTCGCGCAGCAGATGCCATGCTGCGACCCCGCCGACGAAGAACGCCGTGGACAAAAACGCAGCGAGTGTCATATGCACGAGGCGATAGGGGAACGACGGATTGAATACGATGGCCCACCAGTCCACGGGAAGAAAGCGGCCATCTGCGCCCATCTCGTAGCCAGCGGGCGTGTGCATCCACGAATTTGCCGAGAGAATCCAGAACGCGCTGAGTATCGACCCGATCGCGACGAGGACGGTGGCGCCGAAATGCCACTTCCGCCCCACCTTTTTCATGCCGAACAGCATCACGCCAAGAAAGCCGCTCTCAAGGAAAAACGCGACCACGATCTCGTACATCATCATTGGACCGATAACCGGCCCGGTGCGCACCGCGAAGGCTCCCCAGTTGGTGCCGAACTGATATTCCATCACGATGCCCGACACCGCGCCGACCGCGAAGGTCAGCGCAAATGGCTTCAGCCAGTAGTTGTAGATGTCGATGTAGACTTGCCGCCCTGTCCATAGCCATAGCGCCTCGAGGACCATCAGATAATTGGCGAGTCCGATCGAAAAGGCCGCTAGCACGATATGCAGCCCGATCGTGAATCCGAACTGCGATCGCGCCAGATCAATACCTGCTTCCATTGGCCGCTCCAGGGAGTGACGCGCCACAGCGGCCGTCCGCTGCCCGGTCTCTAGCAAGCGTCATTCCGCTTTCCGCCACCAGCCGCGCCTGGCCACTCGCGCTTGCCGCAAAACAAGCGGCGGCGGGGAATGAGGCTTGCTGGCTATATCACATCGTGCTATTTCCCTGGAGCAACTCGCCATGAGCAAGATCAGCAAGAACCCGTCCTACCCGTTCGCGTCCGGTGGGTGGGGATCGTTGAAGTCCGTCACGACGATACTGGCGCAGGAAAAGGTCGCGTTGAAAGACAGCACGATTCTGCTCAAGCAGAACAAGCCGGACGGCTTCATGTGCGTGAGCTGTTCGTGGGCCAAGCCAGCCGACCCTCATACATTCGAGTTCTGCGAAAGCGGCGCGAAAGCGACCGCATGGGACACGACTGCGAAGCGCATGACGCCAGAGTTCTTCGAACTCAACACCGTGACGTCGCTCCTGAACTGGCACGATCATGATCTGGAGGAAGCAGGCAGGCTCACCGCACCGATGAAATACGACGCCGCGACGGACAGATACATCGAGGTCGGTTGGGAGGAGGCGTTCCGTGAGATAGGCCGGGAACTGCGCGCGCTCGATCCCGAAAGCGTCGTCTTTTATGCGTCAGGGCGGGCGTCGCTCGAAACGTCGTACATGTATCAGCTTTTCGTGCGGATGTACGGCTGCAACAACCTGCCCGACAGCTCCAACATGTGCCATGAAAGCACCAGCGTCGGACTGAAGGAAGCCATCGGCGTAGGCGTCGGAACGATCACACTCGAAGACTTCGAAAAAACCGACCTGATGTTTTTCTTCGGACAAAACGTCGGCACCAATAGTCCGCGGATGCTCCATCAGCTGCAGGACGCACGCAAGCGCGGCGTGCCCATCATTACCTTCAATCCGCTGCGCGAGCCCGGTCTCGTTTCGTTCGCGAACCCGCAGTCACCCGTGCAGATGCTGACGCCCGCCGAGACCCAGATCAGCACGCAATATCATCAGGTCAAGACGGGCGGCGACACGGCCGCGATCCTCGGCATGTGCAAGGCGGTCATCGAAGCCGACGATCATGCAAAAGCCCAAGGCTTGCCTCGTGTCATCGATGTGGCGTTCGTCGACCAGCACACGAGCGGTTTCGAAGAGTTCGCCGCCTGCGCGCGCGCAACGGAGTGGACCGAGATCGAGCGTGTCAGCGGCCTGACGCGCGCTGCGCTGCTCGATGCCGCGGGTGAATATATGCGGGCCAACGCGGTGATGGCGCACTATGGAATGGGACTGACACAGCATCGGCTGGGCGTGCAGAACGTGCGCATGCTCGTCAACCTCTTGCTATTGCGCGGGAACATCGGCAAGCCAGGCGCCGGTCCTTCGCCCGTGCGCGGACATTCCAACGTTCAGGGCCAGCGCACGGTGGGCATCACCGAGAAGCCGGAACTCGCCCCGCTCGATCAGCTCGCAAAGCAGTTCTCGTTCGAGCCTCCGAGAAAGAAAGGCCTGAACACCGTCGAAGCATTCGAAGCGATGGTAAAAGGCACCGTGAAAGCCGTCGTCAATCTGGGCGGCAATCTGGTACGGTCCGTGCCGGACCGGCTGCAAACGGAGCCCGCGTGGGCGCGCCTGCGACTCACCGTCAACGTGGCGACCAAGCTCAATCGCAGCCATCTCGTTCACGGCGAAGTGTCGTATGTACTACCGTGCCTGAGCCGGATCGAAATTCACCGTACGCCACTCGGCGACCAGGCCGTTTCGATGGAAGACAGCACGGGCTGCATGCATGGCTCGAAAGGCGCCGCCGAACCCGCCAGCGAGAAGGCCCGCGCGGAGCCGTACATTGTGGCAGGCATCGCTAAAGCGACGCTCGGCGAGCGCTCCACCGTCGACTGGGATGCATGGCGCGACGATTATTCGCTGGTGCGCGGCGAAATCGCGACGACGTATCCGGACATCTTCCACGACTTCGATGAACGGATGTGGCAGCCGGGCGGCTTCCACCGGCCCATTCCTGCGCGACATCGCGAGTGGAAAACGCAATCAGGCAAGGCGGAGTTTCTCACGCCGCATTCGTTGGGCGAAGATCCCGACATGCCGGAGAAAGTGCCCGAAGCACTGCGCCTGATGACGCTGCGCAGCGATAGCCAGTTCAATACCACGATCTACCACATCGAAGACCGTTTCCGGGGCGTAAAAGATACGCGCATGGTCATCCTGATGAATAAAGCGGACATCGAAAAGCGCCGTCTGCACGAAGGGCAGAAGGTGACGCTCCAGACGATCGCCGACGACGGAATCGATCGGCGCCTCGAAGGACTCGAAATCAAGGCGTATGAAATACCGGAAGGTTGTATCGGCGGCTACTTCCCGGAATGCAATGTACTGCTGCCGCTTTGGCATTACGCAAAGGAAAGCAAGGTACCGGGTGCGAAGTCGATCCCCGTGAGGATCGTCCAGTGAGTGATCGCCAGCATGCACAAGCGCTACCGAAGACGCACGCGGGAACAGGACATGCTGCCGGTACAGGGAACGGTCCATTGCCCGCGTCCGCAATCATGAGAGGTCCATACCATGCCTTACGTACCCACCATCACGACGATGATTCGTCTGGATCACACGCACGTCGTTGCAGCCTTTCATCGTTACGGCAGCGAGACCGCATGGTGGCGCAAACGTGCGATCGTCAACTCTGTTTGCCGAGCGCTTGAAATTCATGCCCAGCTCGAAGAAGAGATTTTCTACCCAGCCCTCGCGCGCATCGCACCGACTGACGAGACCCTGAAGAAGAGTCGGCCCGAGCATGACGAACTGCGTGAAGTGATCGCGAAGCTGCGCGGAATGGGCCCCGAAAATGCGGCCTATGACTCGCTGTTCATGGAGTTGATGCGCGACACCCTGCACCATGTCGCCGATGAAGAAACAAGGCTCCTGCCCCTCGCGGAACGCGCGCTCGGACCCGAGCTGCGCACCTTGGGCGCAGACATGACGCGCCGGCGCATCCAGCTGCTTGGCGAACATCCCGTCGAAGTCGCGGTGAATACGGCCGGAACGTTCCCCGTCGCGACTGCCGTGCTCGTGGGTTTGCTCGCATGCGGCGTGGCGCGGCTCGTCGGCGGCAATCGGCGGCCGGCACGGATGGCGTGACGATGCACGATCGCTTTTCCCGACCATCCCGAGCGGAAAATGGCGACCTTCCCCGAGCAATTCGACTTTCTGTCGGAGAAGGAAGCATTGCGATACGGCGAGAGCCCGGCGCGCACTTTCATCGACGCTGTCTTTTCCACACCGTCGCACCGGCGGGACCGCCGTGATTGCGCCGGAGGAGCAGATTGTCCGGCAACGATCCGGGCGTCGAACGCCTGCCGCCACGCCGCGCACCTTCGTTGCGCACCTCGAATCAGCCCTTCGCCGCGACGCCGCGGCACCACAGTGAGAGCGTCCGATGGCGAGCGAACCGGAAACGACCGACAACAATGCGGCTGGCGACGCGTCGCCGCACCTCGATGAAAAGGAACGCGATCAGGCATCCGCCCATAGCTCGCCGCAAGCCCTCGTCATCCATGAAATCATCCGGGAGGAGGGGGAAACCGCGCTCCAACGCAAACCGCTTGCGCTACTGTGGTCCGCGCTCGCGGCCGGCCTGTCGATGGGGTTTTCGTTTCTGACGCAAGCAGTGTTGAAGAGCAAGGCGTCTGGCGGGGCCGAGGGCGCTGCGCTGATTGCGCCCGCCGGATATTGCGTGGGCTTCATCATCGTCGTACTGGGCAGGCAGCAACTGTTCACCGAAAGCACGCTGACTGTCGTGCTTCCCGTGCTGACACGCAAAGACCTACGCACGACTGTTGCCGCATTGCGGCTCTGGGTGATCGTCCTCGCCGCCAACCTCGCCGGCACCTGGATATTCGCGGCGATCCTCGCCTCTCCTTCGTCCTTCACACACGCCCTTGCCCCCACGCTGGACGAGCTCGCGCAAACATCGCTCGGCTCGTCCCTGGTCAGCACGGCGCTCAAGGCTGTCCTCGCAGGATGGCTCATTGCGCTGATGGTCTGGCTGCTGCCGAGCGCGCGATCCGCGGCGGTGCTGATCGTCGCCGTGCTGACGTACGTGGTGGCGGTATGCGAGCTTTCACACATCATTGCGGGCTCCGTGGAAGCTGCGTATGTCGTGCTTCGCGGCCACGCTGCCATACAGGACTATCTGCTGCGATTTTTTGCACCGACGCTGCTTGGAAATGTGATCGGCGGGATTGCCCTCGTCGGCCTGCTCAACCACGCTTCCATCGCGCCCGAGATGACGGGCGGTCACTAGGCGCAGCCAGATCGGGATACGTGTTTCAGATCGCCCATGCGGCACAGCTGTGAACAACCCAATGCCATACGGCCAAAGCGAAGAATATTTTCACCTAGCAGGCTATCGACGTGTAACCGGCACCCCCTGGCCGACGAACTAACTTGACCAGTCAATACCCGTTCGCCGATCCTGCTAATGTCGATTCACTTTTCCTGCACCATGTGCGGCCGATGCCTTCGCCCGGACATGTCCTGCGGCGCCTACCAACGGCGTCCGCGTGTGTGCCGCATCTATCCCGCTGAGGTCAATCCGTTCTTACCGCTCGATCCGGCTGCGAAGGTTTGTCCTTCCGATGCGTGGTCCGACGCGGGTCCGGTACTCATGCGCGCGGGTCGGATCGCAAATGCCGACACGGCGGCACTCATCGCACAGTCGCGTGAAGCCGACGAGCGCGACCGCGTCGCCAAGACCTATCTGTGTGCGCTGCTCGGATACGACACCGCTGCTCTCGCCAACGAAGGTTTCGCGGTCTATGCGCCCGCACGCCCTCGCCTCGAAGCTGCACTGCGGGCGGCGCAACAACCCGGTGCGACGCTTGACGATGCGGAGCCGCGCTCATCGCACCCCTGGCACTTCATTACGAATCGCTCGACGACACTCGCGACGCTGCAGTCAATCGGTGCGAGCGCTGGGCGGGCTGAAGATCCATCCGGTCCGGCACAGGCCCCGGCGTACCTGGGCTTCTTCGACGAGGACATCGGCGATGGGGATCGAACGGATTCACCGCGCGCGCCGGGTCCGCCTCAACGGTAACCCGCTCGTGCTGGCGAGCAAATTACCATGACAGTCGTTATCTGGAGTCTGAACATGCTGCCCCGTTCTCTCACTGCCATCATTGCGAGCGCTATGGCGTTGCTCGCCTCGCATGCGTTCGCTGCTGCGCCGCGCCCGGTTGTCGTTGAACTGTTCACATCGCAGGGCTGTTCGTCGTGCCCGCCGGCGGATCGCTTTCTGTCCGAGTTGAGCGACTCACGCACCGACGTTCTGCCCCTGGCGTTTCATGTCACATACTGGAATCAGCTCGGCTGGAAAGACCCGTATTCATTCGACGGCGCCGATGCGCGTCAGGCCCGGTACGCCCAACGGTTTCGCGACTTCGCGTACACGCCGGAAATGGTGATCGACGGCAAGGCCGAGGTGGTGGGCTCAAATCGCACTGCAGCCAGCGCGGCCATCGACCACGCCAGGTCCGCCGGTGTGACGGCCGCTACGGTTCACGCTACACATGTGGACGGCGGTGTTTCGGTATCCATTGGCCCGGGCACCGGCCGCGCGCATGTGCTGCTTGTCGGCTACGACGCCCGTCACGTCACGGCGATCGGGCGCGGCGAGAACGCAGGCCATACGCTCACTGAATCGAACGTCGTGCGTAGCATTGTGGCAATCGGTCAGTGGTACGGCACGGCGCTCGAGTTGCGCGCCGACGCCGACGCCGACGCCGGCGAACATCAAGTGGTTCTTCTCGAGGACAATGACGGCGCAATTGTCGGCGCCGCACGCGTTGTCGATTCAGGCGAAGCGCCTGCTCGATGAGTGATGGGTCGTTGCTCGCCAGTGAGTGGACACGAACTTTCACCGGCATCATGGTGGCGGGCATGACACTTACCTGCTTCGCCTCATCGCCGCGCTTGCCCACGAACATGCGATTAGATAGATCACGACCGGTTCGCTCGGACGTCGAGGGATGGCGTGGATGCGATTCGCGCAGGCTTTGCGATAGTTCTGCGAGGTGCCTTTGCGTGGCGATCCGGATCATCGCGCAGCCGGTGGTTCCGCGTCGGTCGGAATGTCAGCCAGATACCGGAAAAGTGCCAGCGCCCGATTCGCCGTGGAGGCCTCGTGCCCGCTCGCAACGAAACTGCTGGCTTGTCGATCAATACGCGCGAGAATATACAGACCCCATACGTCGTTAGTCTGGCGCTGCGCAAACACGACCGTCTGCAGCGCAGTTGGCCGGAACACTGTCAGTCCCAAGGCACGGACCGGCGACACATTTTCCTCGCCCAGCACTATCCGCTGCGGGCTGCGCTCCAGCACCCGCATCCCGTACACCACGGAGCCGGAGCGGCTGTCGTTTGCCCAGAAGTAAGCTGTTCGGCCAGCCATCAGTTCCGACGGGCGGAAATCACCCCGCCGTTGCTCGCCCTCGGCAGGTCCGGCCAGCGCTGCGGCATCCAGAAACAAGGGACGCCACTGCTGATCCGTCGTGGACCAGTAGCGCATGGTGTGCAGAGAGGAGATTGCCCCGGCACGTGCCAAAAGCGTCTCGGCCCCCCCAGCGGCGCGGACCAAACCTGCGATCGCGACCACAACCCTGGAGCGTGAGCTGGCAGGCCATCCAGTGCACGAGGACGGCCGCCACGCATTGGCATCAAGTTCTTCCGCATCGAGGATCGCGATCGCGGGTTGCACGCCCAACGACGCGTATGCGGGTACCGGTGATGTCCCGCACGGTGGCGTTGGCAACGGGGTCGCGACGGCGAACCCGGTGCCCATCGCGAGCGGCGTACAGAGAGCGGCTGCCCTCAGCCAGTACAGACGCCGAAGACGCACAGTTTTCTCACAGCAGCGAATTCTCATAGACCGACCCGCATTGCTTTCTATCGCGATCGTCAGGCCGCTACCTCTGTGCAGAGGCGGACGGAGGATTGTATCCAAAGCCGGTCCGCAGACGAGCGTTAGAAGATCGAACGCCCCGTGTACGTGGTGAGCCACTCCAACGCCATCACCCCCGCCAGCGAATTGCCATTGCTATCTAGCCCCGGCGACCACACGCACACGGCCATTTCACCCGGCAACAACGCGACGATCCCACCGCCGACGCCGCTCTTCGCAGGCAAGCCGACGCGATAGACGAAGTCGCCCGCTGCATCGTAGGTTCCGCATGTCAGCATCAGCGCCGACAATCGCTTGGCCGAACTCGCATCGAGAATGCGTTCGCCCGTCGACGGCACGACGCCGCCGTTGCTCAGATAAAGCGCTGCTTGTGCAAGCTCGACACAACTCATCGAAATCGCGCACTGACGGCAATACGCATCGACGACGACTTCGGGCGGCATCTCCATATTGCCGAAGCTCGCCATGAAATGCGCCATCGCGCGATTGCGATGTGCGTGCTGCAATTCGGACTGCGCGACGCGCATGTCATAGTCGATCGACGCTTCGCCCGTGACCCGCCGCATGAACTCGACGAGCGCCGTCTCCGCTTTCACGAAGCGGCGGCTCAACACGTCGGTGATGACGAGCGCGCCTGCATTGATGAACGGATTGCGCGGCTTGCCTCGCTCCGATTCCAGTTGCACCAGCGAATTGAATGCCGTACCCGACGGCTCACGGCCGACGCGGTGCCACAAGTCGTCGCCGAGCAGCCTGAAGGCCATGGTGCACGCAAACAGCTTGGAGATGCTTTGAATCGAAAAGCGCGTATCGGCCTGTCCCACGCGATAGACGTCGCCAGACGTCGTGACGACGGCCATGCCGAAGCTGTTCGCGGGCACATTCGCCAGTTCGGGGATGTAATCGGCTATACGCCCCTTATCGAGCCAGGGCTGCAAGTCGGCGTGAATCAGTTCGAGGATGCGGGAATAGTCCATCGAGGCTGTCGGTGAGTGAAATCCATACGATGTCGTACGCATCGACGGCTCAGCAAACGCAAAGCGGATCACGGCACGCGTGATCCGCTCTCACGGTCTGCGCACAGAGCGGCGAAACGAAGCGCGCCCTATTCTGCACTGAAAATATTTCAGCCGTGCGCTTTAGCGCGCCGGCATCCGCTCCTCGCCGTGCAAACCGCTCGTCGCGTATTCGGACGCTTCGCTATCGTGGGCCGCATTGCGCTCGTCGAGATACGCCGAGCGATAGCCCGTATGCACGCCCCAGTAGTAGAAGATCAGCGAGAACACGATGACG